>NZ_JBHVST010000021.1:0-132642 GCF_042885015.1 Streptomyces sp. NPDC058086
TCTGGCGTTGATTTTTGGCACGCTGTTGAGTTCTCAAGGAACGGACGCTTCCTTTGTACTCACCCTCTCGGGCTTTCCTCCGGGCGCTTCCCTTCGGTCTTACTGTCTTGCTTTGTTCTTGCGTTTCCGACTCTATCAGACCGTTTCGCGATCCGATTTCCTCGGTGCTTTCCAGGTTCCCGCTCTCGCGTTTCCCTTTCCGGCGGTCCAAACACTATCAGCGTTTTTCCGTCTCTCTGACCACGGTTCTGCGGACATGCAGAACCAGACCCCGAGATAGGATCTGACAAGTTGGGTGCTGCCAGGCAAGGACGCTTGGTCGCGTCGCTCAGCCTCAAGCAGGTGTACGACTCTACATGGGGGTTTGGAGCGCGCGCAAATCGTTTGCGTGGTGTTCTAGGGCCGCCAACCGGGACCTCTCATGCGGAACCGGTAGTTCGTATGACATACCCTGCTCAACAGTGCGCCGTCCGGTACAGGCAGTGACGGCCCATATGAATCTCCACCCCTGGGAGGCTTCCCATGACCATCGTGACGTCCCCGCTTGCAGGACGCACCATCGGACTCGCCGCGGTACCGGATCCCGTCTTCTCCGGAGCGATGGTAGGCCCCGGCACGGCGATCGACCCCGTGCGTGAGCCCGGGGAGGCTGTCTCCCCCGTTGACGGGGTGATCGTCTCGCTTCACCCGCATGCCTTCGTCGTCGTCGACTCTGAGGGCCACGGCGTACTCACGCACCTGGGCATCGACACAGTCCAGCTCAATGGCGAGGGCTTCGAACTCCTCGTCAACAAGGGTGACACCGTGACGCGCGGTCAGGCCGTCGTGCGCTGGAACCCGGCCGCCGTCGAGGTGGCCGGCAAGTCCCCGATCTGCCCGATCGTGGCGCTCGAGGCGACGGCCGACTCCCTCTCCGATCTCCGCGAGGACGGCGATGTGAAGGCCGGCGACGCCCTTTTCAGCTGGCTGTGACATCAACAGCGCTGCTGTCACAGACGGCAGGCTCGAAAACCACCGCGGCGGCGGGACGCGCCGCACTACCGGAGACGGGTGAGATGGAGACAACGCTGCGAGGCGTCGGCGTGAGCCACGGTGTGGCGATCGGCGAGGTTCGGCACATGGGAACGGCGGTGCTTGAGCCGCCTGCCAAGCAGATCCCGGCGGAGGACGCGGAGCGCGAACAGGGGCGCGCCCGCCAGGCCGTCGAGGCTGTGGCGGCCGATCTGATCGCGCGCGGCAATCTGGCGGGGGGCGAAGCCCAGGCGGTGCTCGAGGCGCAGGCCATGATGGCCCAGGACCCCGAGCTGATGGCGGACGTGGATCGGCGTATCGCGGTCGGTAGCACCGCCGAGCGTGCCGTCTATGACGCGTTCGCCTCGTATCGCGCGCTGCTGGCGGGTGCCGGTGAGTATCTCGCCGGTCGTGTGGCCGACCTCGACGATGTGCGGAATCGTATCGTCGCCCGACTGCTCGGGGTGCCCATGCCGGGCGTCCCGGACAGCGACGAGCCGTACGTCCTTATTGCTCGTGACCTTGCGCCCGCGGACACGGCGCTGCTCGACCCCACACTCGTCCTCGGCTTCGTCACCGAGGAGGGCGGGCCGACCAGCCACAGCGCGATCCTGGCTCGGGCGCTCGGAGTGCCCGCCGTTGTCGCGCTCCCCGGCGCCGGAGAGCTCGCCGAAGGCACGGTGATTGCCGTGGACGGCAGCACCGGCGAGATCTTCGTGGAGCCGAGCGCCGAGAAGCGGGCGCAGCTGGAGGCCGCGGCGGCCGAGCGGAAGGCGTCGCTGTCGGCCTCGACCGGACCGGGTGCCACCTCCGACGGACACAAGGTGCCGTTGCTGGCCAATGTCGGCGGTCCCGCCGATGTGCCGGCCGCCGTCGAGGCCGGGGCCGAGGGTGTCGGTCTGTTCCGTACCGAGTTCCTCTTCCTGGACGACAGCAAGCAGGCGCCGTCCGAGGAGAAGCAGGTCGAGGCGTACCGGCAGGTGCTGGAGGCGTTCCCCGAGGGGCGTGTCGTGGTGCGGGTGCTGGACGCGGGCGCGGACAAGCCGCTGGAGTTCCTTACTCCGGCCGACGAGCCGAACCCGGCACTGGGTGTACGGGGTCTGCGCACCCTGCTCGACCATCCCGATGTCCTGCGTACGCAGCTGACGGCGCTCGCGAAGGCCGCGGAGGGGCTGCCGGTCTACCTCGAGGTCATGGCGCCGATGGTCGCCGACCGCATCGACGCCAAGGCGTTCGCGGACGCGTGCCGTGCCGCCGGGCTGAAGGCGAAGTTCGGCGCGATGGTGGAGATTCCGTCGGCCGCGCTGCGGGCTCGCTCGATTCTCCAGGAGGTCGAGTTCCTGTCACTGGGGACCAACGACCTCGCGCAGTACACCTTCGCCGCCGACCGGCAGGTGGGTGCGGTGTCCCGACTGCAGGACCCGTGGCAGCCGGCGCTGCTCGACCTGGTCGCCGTGTCCGCCGAGGCGGCGAAGGCCGAGGGCAAGAGCTGTGGTGTCTGCGGTGAGGCCGCGTCCGATCCGCTGCTCGCGTGTGTGCTGACCGGTCTGGGGGTCACCTCCCTGTCGATGGGTGCCGCGTCGATTCCTTACGTCCGGGCGACGCTGGCCAAGTACACGCTGGCGCAGTGCGAGCGTGCCGCCGCGGCGGCACGTGCCACGGACACGGCCGACGAGGCGCGCACGGCGGCCCAGGCGGTGCTGTCCGGCGAGTAGCCGGGACCATTCGCCGAGCGACGGTTGGTCAGGGGCGCTCCACCTGCGGGTGGGGCGCCCCTTCGCGTTCAGTGCGTGTGGCGTGTCGCCTCCTCTCCGCTGCCGAGGTCGGGTGGTACGCAGTAGTCGACGCCTGACTCCGGGGAGACCAGGTCTCCGGATGCGACATCGGTGCAGTAGGCGTCGAAGACCTCGCCTGCGGTGAGGGGTTGCAGGCCTTCTCCGCGCAGCCGCCATCCGTAGACGCGATCGCTTGTGTCGGGGGCGGTGGTGCGCATGACGAGTCCTCCGGCGCTGCCGGTGGCAAGGCCCAGGGCCAGGACGGTGGTGAATTCGAGGGCTTCCGCCTCGTCGAGGCGGGTGGTGCCCTCGGCGTCGTCGTCGGCCCGCAGCACCGCGACGAGTGTTTCGGGTGCCGCGGAGACGCTGCACACGAGATGGCGCTCGCCGGGGCTCGCGGTGTCGAGGACGCGGGTGAGCAGGTGGGAGGCGCGGGCGAAGGACGCCCGTCCGATGTCCTCTCCGCAGGACGCGCAGTTGCCGATGCGGGCCAGGAGTGTGGTCGCGTACTCCCAGGTCGCTTTGCGGACGGCTTCGTCGACGAGGTCGGGGACGAGTTCGGCGAGGGGCTGTCCCTCGTACGGAACGGTGGGGCCGGTGGCGGCGAGTTCGGCGGTGAAACGTGTGCGGCTGGCGGCGGTGTCGGGTTCCAGGCCGTTGTGGGCGCAGAACTCCGCGTACTCCTCGGGGTCGAAGAGCGCGACCGTGGTGTGGCTGCCTTGGGCTGCCAGGGTCCTGAGCAGGGATTCCACCTGCTGGAGGTAGGTCGTGTGGTCGTTGAACGTGAAGGTGCGGTAGCGCCGCATCACCGTGAAGTCGTGCTCGTCGGTCAGCAGACCGATGGTGCCGGCGATTTCGCGGCGCAGGACGCGTCGCATGGTCTGGTGCTCGGTGTGCGCCATGTTTCCCCCTGTGCGCAGTCGATCAATGCTCACTCACAGTAACTGGCGGCACTGACAACGTGGTGCGGGAGAGCTGGTCGCGCACCAGTCTGTGCTGAAAAACGCAGGTCACAGCGATGGTCGTGCCGAAGGCCGTCCAGCCGAGGGGGCCGGTCGCGATGGCCGCGGTGACGGCGAGTGGTCCGATGCTGCGTTGGCAGGACTGCGCCAGTCCATGGACGCCGAGGTAGGCGCCCTGGGCCGTCCCGGGCGCGAGGGCGACGGAGAGTTCCCAGGAGACGGTGGCGTGCAGCATCTCCGCCACGGTGAAGGCGACGGCCGAGGTCGTGAGGAACAGCGTGGTGGTGAAGGCTCCGCCCGTGGCCGAGAGTGCCATGGCGACGCCACCGAGAGCGAAGGCGGCGGACAGCGGGAGCAACAGGGAGCGCGCGGCGGCCGTCGTGGCGCCGAAGCGGGCCAGCGGAACCTGAAGGGCCACGACCATCAGGTTGTTGAGGACCATGAGCAACGGGGCGAGGCCGTGGGGGGCTTGGTCGGAGTGGGCGATCCAGAGCGGCAGGCCGACCTTGAACACGGCGTCGTCGAGGCAGAGGACGGTCTCGGTGGCTACGTACGCGAGATAGCCGCGGTCGCGCCAGGGGTTGGCCGGCCTGGTGGTGGGGGCCGGGTCCTTGGACGTGGCGATCGTGCGTGCGGGGGACGACGGTTCGGCGCAGCGCGCGGTGAGGAGGGCGGCGGCGACGAAGGACAGCGCGTCTCCTGTCAGGAGCCACTGGTAGGCGGTGGTGGTGCCGATGGTGAGAGCGGCCGCTGCGGTGAGGCCGCCCAGGGCCCATCCGGCATTGGCGACTGTTCTGGTGACGGCCTGGTAGCGGACGCGGTCGGGTCCGGAGACGCGGGTGGCGTACAGCTTGGTGAGGACGTTGGCGGCCCGGTCGCCGAAGCTGCCGGCGGCCGAGAAGGCCAGCAGCAGGGCGTAGTTGTCGGTGGTGAGCAGTGCGAGGGAGGCCAGGGCTCGCAGGATCTGCAGGGAGATCAGAACGCGGGTGAGGGGCAGGCGGTCGGCGACGCGGCCGCCGAGCGGTGCGCCGGCGATGCCGATGGCCCCCGAGACCGCGGCAAGGGTGCCGACCTGCGCCACGGACAGGCCGGTGACGTAGGTGAAGTACAGGACCGAGACGGCTGCCCACAGGCCGCTGCCGGTCCGGTCGACGAGGGCGATCCAGAGCATTCTTCGGCCGTCGGGGCCTCCTGGAATGCGTGTCGACCATGCGGCTGTGCGGCTGATCGGTCCCACCGTTCCCCCTTGCTTCCATTTATGTATTGATACATACTTGGTAACGTGGCAACACAATATGGGATCAGTGGCGCGACGGCCAAGGGAATTGCCTCGTCCGTCGAACGCGGCGTGGCCGAAGGCGCGTTGGGGCCGGGAGCGGCGCTGCCTCCGGTACGCAGGCTTGCCGACGAACTCGGGGTGAGCCCGGGGACGGTCGCTACGGCGTACAAGGAACTGCGGCGGCGTGGGATCGTCGTGACGCGCGGGCGGGGCGGGACCGTGGTCGCCCCGGCTCCCGCGGTGGCGTCACGGCGACCACCGAAGGTGCCGGACGGGCTGCGGGACTTGGCGGGTGGCCATCCCGACCCTCGGCTGCTTCCGCACCTGGTGCCACCCTCGCGGCTCTCCCCCGGCGCGCGGTCGCACCGCAGCACGCCGCGTCTGGCGCGGTTGGAGGACGCCGTGCGCGACTGGCTGCGACCGGACGGGGTGCCGACGGAACACGTGACCTTCGCGCACGGCGCGCTCGATCTGATCGGGCGGCTGCTGTCGGTGGAGTTGCGTCCGGGTGACGCCGTCGCCATGGAAGACCCCGGCTATCACCATCTGCTGGACCTGGTCACGGCTCTGGGGCTGCGTACGGTCCCGGTCGCCGTGGACGACCAGGGGATGCAACCCGAGGCCTTGCGAGAAGCACTACGGGCCGGCGCACGAGCGGTGGTGTGCAGCCCACGGGCGCAGAATCCGTACGGCGGTCGCTTCTCGGTGGAGCGCCGGGACGCTCTGGTCGCCGTGCTCCAGGAAGAGCCCGATGTGCTTGTGGTGGAGAACGACCATGCGTCCGCCGTCGCCGACGCGCCTCTTCATGCGCTGGCCGCGGGCAGCCTTGCGCGCTGGGTGCATGTACGGACCGTGAGCAAGTTCCTGGGGACGGACCTGCGGTGGGCGGCTGCGGCCTGCGATCCGATCACACTGGCCCGGCACGACGGGCGGATGCTGCTCACCTCCGGCTGGGTCAGCCACCTGCTCCAGGAGACGGTGTACGGGCTGATGACGGACGACGACACGCGCGCGTTGGTCGCCCGCGCACAGGACACGTACGCGCTGCGGCGGAACGCACTCCGACACGAACTCGCGGAACGTGGGATCCCGTCCCATTCCGTGAGCGGAATGAATGTCTGGGTACCGGTCCGGGACGAGTCGGCCGTCGTCAACGGACTGCGGTCCTACGGGTGGTGGGTCGCGGCGGGTGCGCGGTTCAGGATCGCTTCCGCGCCTGGTGTACGGATCTCGGTCGCGGAACTCGAACCCTCCGACGCGATGCGCCTGGCCTCGGACTTCGCTGTCGTGCTCGGCGAGTCCGAGGCCACCTACGGAGGTTGATCAGCCGCGTTTGCGGGCCAGCTCTTCGTAGAAGTGCAGCAACTCGACGTTGTCCACGGAGCCGATGTTGACCGCCTTCTCCAAAGGGGCTCCTTGGAGAAGGCGCTTGACCGGAACCTCGATGCGTTTGCCCGTGAGGGTGTGCGGGACGCCGGGCACCTCGATGACCTCGTCGGGGACGTGACGCGGGGAGAGCTGTTCGCGGATGGTCTGCTTGATGCGGTTCAGGAGGGCCTCGTCGAGCGCGGCTCCGGGGGCGAGGTGGACGAAGAGGGGCATCCAGTAGCCGCCGTCGGGCTGTTCGACACCGATGACGAGCGACTCCTTGATCTCGGGGAGGCGTTCGACGGCTTCGTAGATGTCGGCCGACCCCATGCGCACGCCCTGGCGGTTGAGCGTCGAGTCCGAGCGGCCGTGGATGACGACGGAACCGCGCGAGGTGAGGGTGATCCAGTCACCGTGGCGCCACACTCCGGGATACGTGTCGAAGTAGCTGTCGTGGTAGCGGCTGCCGTCGGGATCGTTCCAGAAGCGGATGGGCATGGACGGCATCGGGTTGGTGACCACCAGCTCACCGACTTCGTCGGTGAGGGGCTTGCCACCGGGGTCCCAGGACTGGAGATCGGTGCCGAGGCCGGGGGCCTGGAGTTCCCCGATGTACACCGGGAGCGTCGGCACCGCTCCCGCGAAGCAGGAGCACACGTCCGTGCCACCGCTGACGGAGGCGATCCAAAGATCGTCGCGGACCTCGTCGTGCAGCCAGCGGAAGCCGTCGGGCGGCAGGGGCGAGCCGGTCGTCGCGACGCACCGCACGCGCGTGAGGTCGAAGTCCTGGGAGGGGTGGACGCCCGCCTTGCGGCACGCCATCACATACGCGGCGGACGTGCCGAAGAGGGTCGCTCCCGTGCGTTCGGCGATCCGCCACTGGGCGCCCGTGTCCGGGTATCCGGGGCTGCCGTCGTAGAGGACGATCGTGGTGCCCGTGAGCAGGCCGGAGACGAGGAAGTTCCACATCATCCAGCCGGTGGACGTGTACCAGAAGAAGCGGTCCTCGGGGCCGAGGTCGCAGTGCAGGCCCAGTTGCTTGAGGTGCTCGACGAGGATGCCGCCCTGGGACTGGACGATGGCCTTGGGGAGGCCGGTCGTGCCGGAGGAGTAGAGCACCCACAAAGGGTGCTCGAAAGGGACCTCTTCGAAGACGGGCGCCACGTCCGCCGAGGTCAGCTCGGACCATTCCAGGGCGCCATCGGGGGCTTCGGTGCCGAGCAGTGGGATGTGGACGACGGCGCGCAGGGTCGGCAGTTCGCGGCGCAGCTCGGCGACCACGTCCCGGCGGTCGTGCTCCTTGCCGCCGTAGCGGTAGCCGTCGACCGTGAAGAGCACGACGGGTTCGACCTGCTGGAAGCGGTCGAGGACGCTGCGCGCGCCGAAATCGGGGGCACAGGACGTCCACACGGCCCCTACGGCGGCCGTGGCGAGCAGGGCGGCCACGGCCTGCGGAATGTTCGGGAGATAGCCGCTGACGCGGTCTCCCGGGCGTACCCCGAGAGCGCGCAGCTCGGCGGCCAGGGAGCCGACCTGGCGGCGCAGCTCGGACCAGCTCACCGGGGTCGTCTCGTGGGTCTCGTCGACGTACAGGAGCGCTGGTTCGTCCGTGCGGGTCTCGGCCGCGCGCAGGGCATGCTCGGCGTAGTTCAGGGTCGCCCCGGGGAACCATTCGGCACCGGGCATCGAGCGGTCACCGAGCACGCGCGCGTAGGGGGTCGAAAACCGTACGTCGAACCACTCGGTGACGGCCTTCCAGAACGTGTCCAGTTCCCGTACCGACCAGCTGTGCAGTGCCGGGTAGCCGCCGTCGGACGGGGCTCCGTGGTGCTCGGCCGCCCAGGCCTGGAACTTCGTGACCTGCGCCTGAGTGATGCGCCCTGGGTCGGGCTGCCAGAGCGCTGAGGGGTTCGCGGTGGACATGAATCGGCTCCCGGACTGTGTGCGTCGGTCGCGCACGAGCTGGGGTGTGCGCGTCACGCGGCTGACACGGACGATGCCATGTGATCGACTTCCGCACCAGGGTGTGCCACAGATGGTCGTCCACGTGAAGATGTGCCCCCGCCGCGGGTGAACGGCAGTTGAACGACTCACTCATTTGGCGCAGGCAATGGCAGGGTGAGCAGCATGGACGGTCGTGACCTGGTGCGTTCGGTGAAGACGGTCGGTTCGACGGGGGCGGCCCAGGGCTTGCGTACCGTGCGGGCCGCATGGCGAAGGAGGCGTGCCGACGCCGCTGGGTTGCCGCAGCGGGGGGCCGAGCGAGCGCGGGTGCCCGGCCAGGTGGAGGGGGTGGAGCCGACGCCCGGGGGTGGGGTCGTCCGGTTCGCGCGGTCCGAGCTGCGGATCATGGTCGCGGTGAGCGGAGCGGTGTTCTGGGGCTGGGACGGGGCCGGTCCGGAGCCGTCCTACGCGCTCGCGGGCCGTTGCCCGGAGCCGGACCCGCGGGCCGTCCTGGAGCCCGACAAGGACGGCGGCTGGCGGGTGGTGGCCGAACGGGTGACGGTCGTCGTCTCGCGGCACGGCGCCGTCGAGGTGCGAACCCCTGGTGGTGTGATCCTGCGCCGCGACCTGCCGCCCCGTTGGTGGGAGCCGGTCGACGGGGGCGGCGCGCGCTGGATGCAGCGCTCGCAAGTGGCCGCCGACGCTCGGTTCTTCGGCCTGGGCGGCCGCGCGGCCGGTCCCAGGCTGCGCGACGGGAAGTACCGGCTGTGGAACACGGATCCCGGGCACGCCTTCGCGCCCGGCGACGATCCGCTGTACATCACGATGCCCGTGCAGATGGTGGTCTCCGACGCGGGCACGCATCTCGTGTTCCACGACACCTCCTGGGACGGCACGGTGAACCTGCGCGAGGGAGAGGAAGGCGCGGGGTCGGGGCACGACCGGGCGGGAACGTGCGAGCTACGGATGGACGGCGGCCCGCTGCGCTGCTGGATGATGGTGGGCACTCCCGCGCGCGTGCTGCATGCCTGGGCCTCGCTCACCGGGGCGCCCGCGCTGCCGCCCGCATGGGCTCTGGGGCACCATCACGCGCGCTGGGGCTTCGGCAGCGAGCAGGAGGTGCGGCGCGTCGTCGCGGGCTATCAGGAGCGCGGTCTTCCCCTCGACTCGGTCCACCTGGACATCGATCACTACGACGCCCACCAGGTGTTCACGGTGGACCGGGAGCGCTTCCCGAAGCTGCCGGTGCTCGCCGAGGAACTGCGCCGCGACGGCATCCGGCTGGTGTCGATCGTCGACCCGGCGGTCAAGGCCGAGCCGGGCAACGCGGTGTACGACAGGGGTCTCGCCGAGGACGCCTTCGTACGGGATGCCTCGGGCCGGCTCGCGCGGGGAGTCGCATGGCCCGGGGAGTCGGTCTATCCGGACTTCACGCACGCGCGTGTGCGGGAGTGGTGGGGCGGCCTCTACCAGGAACGGCTGGCGCAGGGGTTCGCGGGATTCTGGCACGACATGAACGAGCCGACGTCGTTCACGGCGTTCGGGGAGTCGACGCTGCCGAGGTCGGCTCGGCACTCCCTGGAGGGACGCGGCGGCGACCATCGTGAGGCGCACAACGTGTACGCCCTGGGCATGGCCCGAGCCGCGTACGAGGGCTTGCGCGAGCTGGATCCCCAGGAGCGGCCGTTCCTCTTCTCGCGCTCCGGGTGGGCCGGAATGCAGCGCTACGGAGGGACCTGGTCCGGAGACGTGGCCACGGGCTGGCCCGGGCTGCGGGCCTCGCTGTCACTGGTGATGGGGCTCGGGCTGTGCGGGGTTCCGTACTCGGGTCCCGACGTGGGCGGTTTCGACGGCAGCCCTTCTCCCGAGTTGTACCTGCGGTGGTTCCAGCTCGGCGCGTATCTGCCGCTGTTCCGTACGCACGCGAGTCTGCGGGCGGGTCGCCGGGAGCCCTGGGAGTTCGGTGCCGACGTACTGGAGCACGCGCGCGCGGCGCTCGTCGAGCGGCGGCGGCTGCTCCCGTACTTCATGACGCTGGCGCTGCTGGCGCGCCGCACCGGCGCACCCTATGTGCGGCCCCTGTGGTGGGCGGCGCCGGAGGACCGGGCGCTCAGGGACTACGAGGACGCCTTCATGCTGGGCGACTGCCTCCTTGTGGCACCAGTGCTGGACCACGGGGCCGACCGTCGTGCGGTGCAGCTGCCCCGGGGACGCTGGTACGACACGGTCACCGAGGAGGCGTACGAGGGGCCGGCCCAGGTGTTGCTCGATGCCCCCTTGTCGCGGATTCCGGTGCTGGCGCGCGCGGGTGCCGTCGTGCCCGTCCGGGGCGACGACGGCGGCCTGGAGCTGGAGGCGTGGGCTCCGGCGCGCGGGCGGGTCGGGGGCGGGCTCGCCGTGCCGGACCGCGGCGACGGCTGGGACGAGCCCGAGCTCGAACGCTATGTGACGCGCTGGGAGGGGCAGCAGGTGGTCGTGCGGCGGGACGGAGAGGGCGGACCCGGCAAGCCGGAGTATCCGGTCCGGGTGCGGGGCCTCGGTGCGCGATGACGGCCTCCGAGAACCCCGTGGGCCCCTCAGACGTACCACCCTCAGACGTAGCGTCCCTCGAACCATGCGCGCGCCGCCAAGGTGTGCAGCGGGAAGGCGAGCTCGGCGGGCCGGCGCAGCAGGTGCCAGCCCTCGGTCTCGTCCGTGGCGGCGGACGGTGGCAGTTCGGCGGCCGGGCGCTCGGGTAGGAGCCCGAAGAGCAGCAGGTGACCGGCGGGAGAGCTCATCGCGTCGGGGAGCCGCACCTCGCGGCTCGCCACGTCGATTCCCGTCTCCTCCTTGAGTTCCCGGGCGACGGCGTGCCGCCAGTCCTCCCGGTGGTCGATGAACCCTCCGGGCAGCGCGATGCCTCCGCGCGCGGGGGCGATGGTCCGGGTGATGACGACCAGGGCGGTGCCCCTGTCGTCGTACACGGGTTGCAGGGCCACCGCGACCGGCAGCGGATTGCGGTAGGCGACGCCGCCACAGACGGCGCAGGTGCGGGGCCAGCCGGAGTTGCCTTCTCCGTAGGGTGCTCCGCAGCTCGAACAGTGCGAGTTCGGCGCGAAGTCGGCGGGTGGGTGCGGGGTTGCGGACACGCCGCGGACTGTAGCCGATCACTTCTCGCTCGTCTTCGGGTGCCTCATCAGATGCGGGCCCGAACGCCTGTGGAAGTGCGTCTCGAGATGCGGTCCGCCTCGCCGTCACGGGGCGGACCGGCCCGGCTCAGGGGGACGAAGTGAGTGACTTCTTGGACACGGGGAAGTCGAAGTACGTGTCGGGGTAGGGCTCTGGCTTGTACGTGTAGTGCCACCACTCCTCGGCGAGGTTGACGAATCCGAGGTCTTCGAGGGTGCTCTTCAGGAGCAGCCGGTTGGCTCGCTGCACGCCCTGGATGCGCGGGTCCAGCGTGTGGGCGAGGGTGTCGAAGCAGTCGAAGCCGGTACCCATGTCCACGGAGTTGTCCGGGAAGCGCTCGTCCTGGGGCGCGTAGCAGGGCACGAGGGGTTCTCCGGGGACGTACGGGCGGGTCGGCCTCGCCGGCAGCCGCACGATCGTGAGGTCCATCGTCGAGCCGCGGCTGTGTCCGGACTTTCCGGCGATGTAACCGTCCTCGAACAGGCGGGTCTTGTCGACCTGTGGATAGAACTCGGGCTTCATCGCCTGGTCGTCGAGGTCCTCGGCCCAGCGCACGAAGTGATCGACGGCGCGTTGCGGCCGGTAGCAGTCGTACACCTTGAGGGTGTAGCCCTCGTGCAGCAGTGTGACCTGGGCCTTGTGGAGGGCTTCGGCGGCGGGCCGGGTCAGGATGCAGATCGGCTGCCGGTAGCCGTCGATGCGCTCGCCCACGAAGTTGTGCGGCGTGAAGTAGCGCATCTCCTGGGTGATCGTCGGGTCTACGGATCCCAGGGCCACGAAGTCCTCGGGAGCCTTCGGCTCGGGCGTCGCCCGGGCGGTGGCGGAGGCGGCGGTCACGGCCAGTAAGGCGGCGAGCGTGGTCACCAGACCGCGTACGGCGGTGGAGAGTCGTGTCATGTCGCCTGCATTTATCAGGTGCGGGATCCGCCAGGGAAGGGATCGCGTGCGGTCGGGCACCATCGAGTGAGGGATCCACCGGCTTGCCCAACGGGTCCTGGAGCCGTACCGGGAGGTGCGGCCGGAACCACCCCCGTAGGCCCCGGCCGCACCTCCCGGTACTCCGACGCCCGGGAGGCCTCCACGGTTCTCTCCGTCGCGCTGCCCATTTCCCGATGCCCGTGGCACACTTCTGACGTTCCGTCAGATCCAGCGCCATGGAGGGGTCTTGTCGCGTCCACGCACACCCGTGATCACCGGATGGTTCGCCGGGGACGGGGACGACTTCCGTCTCCTCGGCACGCGCTGCTCCGCGTGCGCCTCGGTCTTCTTCCCCCGCGAGGACGCCTTCTGCCGGAATCCGGGGTGCCAGGGCGGCGAGCTGACCGAGGTACCGCTGTCCCGGCGCGGTCGCGTCTGGTCGTACACCGACAGCCGGTACCGGCCTCCGTCACCGTATGTGACCGATCCGGAACTCTCGTGGGAACCCTATGCGTTGATCGCTGTGGAACTGGAATCCGAGCGGATCGTCGTACTCGGCCAGACGGTTCCCGGGATCACCGTCTCCGACCTGGCGGTGGGCATGGAGGTGGAGGTCGTCCCCGGTGTGCTGAACGAGGACGAGGGGACGACCTGGACGACGTGGCACTGGCGGCCGACGGGGGTGACGGCATGAAGGGCATGTGGCGTACGGGGGTGACGGGATGAGCAGTGAGGTGGCGGTGCTCGGCGCGGGCATGCACCCGTGGGGCAAGTGGGGGCGCGGATTCGTCGAGTACGGGGTCGTGGCGGCGCGCGCTGCGCTGGCCGACGCGGGAATCGACTGGCGGGACGTCGGCTCGGTCGTGGGCGCGGACACCGTGCGCGCCGGCTATCCGGGGTACGTGGCGGGAGCGACGTTCGCCAAGGCGCTGGGCTGGCAGGGAGCACGGGTCACGAGTGTGTACGCCGCGTGCGCGTCGGGGGCGCAGGCTCTCAACACGGCGCGGGCACAGATCCTTTCGGGCCTCGCGGACGTGGTCCTCGTGGTCGGCGCCGACGCGGCGCCCAAGGGATTCTTCCGTCCGGCGGGCGGGGACAGGCCGGACGATCCCGACTGGCTGCGGTTCCGGGTCCTCGGAGCGACGAATCCGACGTACTTCGGGCTGTACGCGCGGCGGCGGATGGCCGTATACGGGGACACTTTGGAGGAGTTCGCGCAGGTCAAGGTGAAGAACGCCGCTCTGGGGGCGCTTAATCCGAACGCGCGGTACCGCAAGAGGGTCACGGCCGAAGAGGTGGCGGGCTCCGCCGTCGTCGCCGACCCGTTGCGGCTGCTCGACATCTGCGCGACGTCCGACGGGGGCGCCGCCCTCGTGCTGTCGAGCATGGACTTCGCGCGACGGCACGGGGCGGCGGACCCCGTACGGATCCGCGCGGTGTCGACGGTGACACCGCGCTACCCCAACACCGTGCTGGATCTCCCGGACATCGCCACGGACTCCGCCGTCGCGGTGGAACCCGCGGCCGGCACCTTCCGGGCCTCGATCGCGCGGGCGGCGTACGAGGAGGCGGGCATCGGTCCCGAGGACCTCTCGCTCGCCGAGGTGTACGACCTGTCCACGGCCCTGGAATTGCAGTGGTACGAGGACCTGGGGCTGTGCGGGGAGGGCGAGGCCGCGAAGCTGCTGCGGGAGGGTGCCACGTCGCTGGGCGGGCGCATACCGGTGAACGTCAGCGGCGGACTGGCCTCCTTCGGAGAGGCCGTACCGGCGCAGGCCATAGCCCAGGTCTGCGAGCTGACATGGCAGCTGCGCGGAGACGCGGGCGACCGGCAGGTCGCGAGCGCGCGTGTGGGGATCACCGCGAACCAGGGGCTGTTCGGACACGGGTCGTCGGTCATCGCCGTCCGCTGAGTCGGCGGACGGTCAAATGCGCCGCGTCCAGGGGCGGCGTGTGCTGCGACGATCGCCGTCCACGGACGCTCACCCGCGCGGCCGTCAGCACTCGGTGTGACGACCCCGGAATGCTGCGTGAACAGCTCGTGAATCGCGCCCGGGCGTGCGCGGGCGGGGCCAGTATGCTCCCGTGCCCTCCTGGACGGATACTGTCCGCTTCGCCTTCCAGCCGGTCGTCAACCTGACGACCGGAG
This sequence comes from Streptomyces sp. NPDC058086, assembly GCF_042885015.1. Lineage (NCBI taxonomy): Bacteria > Bacillati > Actinomycetota > Actinomycetes > Kitasatosporales > Streptomycetaceae > Streptomyces > Streptomyces sp. NPDC058086. Next base: position 14,575 of record NZ_JBHVST010000021.1, read on the forward strand.
GGGTTGCGGCGCTGGAGATACTCGCTCGTCCCGAATCCGGTGACATCCTGGCACAGGCCCGCCGCGACCCCGAACTCGACGGTCGGCTGGCGGCGTTGGCGATCCGCGCAGCGGCCCGCAGAGAGACGATGCTGCCGCTGCACGTGAATGTCTTCGCCGGGACACTGGCCGATCTCGGGCGGCTCGCGGCACTGCGCGACGCCGTGCGCGAGGCCGGTCGGCTGCCGTGGGAGGTGACGATCGACATCGGTCCGCCGTACACCCACGTGCCGCACCAGGCCCTGCTGGAGGCGGTGTCCACCGTGCGGAGCGAAGGTTTCCGGATCTGTGCGGACGGGGTGGGCGACGGCGACGTTCCCTTGCGGCTGCTCACGGACCTCGCACCCGAGCTGGTGAAGCTCGATGTGTCCCTGCTGACGCGGCCTGCGGCGGTCCGGGCGATGCGGACGCTGTGCGAGCAGTTGGGCGCGCTGCTGTCCGTGGAGGGCGTCGAGACGGAGCTGCAGTGCGCGGCCGCGGTGTCGGCGGGGGCGCAGTTGGCACAGGGCGAGCTGTTCGCGCCGCCCGCTCGGCTGCCCGTCGCGGACGTATACGTTCCGGCCCTCTCCCCCGGCGTCGCGGCGGCCCCCCGCTCGGGTCCGTCGGTGCGGCAGTTCGTGCGGCCCGCCGCGCTGCTGCCCGCGACGGCGTCCGCAGGGCAGGTGCGGGCGCTGCTCACCGGTTCGCCCGACGTGTCCGGTGTGCTGCTCGTGGACCCCTCCGGGATCCCGGTCCGCTCAGTGCACCGGTCACGGTTTCTGCTGTCGATGTCGGGGCCGTACGGGCATGCCCTGTACGCCGACCGGCCGGCCGCCAAGCTGGGTGATCCGCCGCGAACGGTCGGCGCCGACGCGACCGCGTGGGAGGTCCTCGACGTGGTGGCGGACGGCGAGCGGGACCGTACGTCGGACGATGTCGCGGTCGTCGATCACTACGGGCGGTGCGTGGGGGTCGTACGCCTGGCCGATCTCGTACGAGCGCTCTCCGAGAGCCGGGTCGAGGAGGCGGCCGGGCTCAACCCGCTGACCAGGCTGCCCGGTTCGGACGCGATCACCGGCGAGGTGGACCGGCGGATCGCCGACGGCCGGACATTCGTGCTCAGCTGGCTCGATGTCGACCACTTCAAGCAGGTCAACGACGGAGCGGGGTTCGCGGCGGGCGACGAGCTGATCCGGGCAGTCGGGCGGACGCTGCAGCACGCGGCTTCCGGGACGACCCGTGTGGGGCACATCGGCGGCGACGACTTCCTGGTGCTCGCGGACCCGGAGACTCTCGGCCCGCTGGCCGGCGCGGTACTTGACGCGCCCTGGTCGGCGGGCGGACGTCCCGTCACCTTGTCGCTGGCCACGGTCCTGTGCGCGCCGGGCAGCGTGACCGACCACCGACAGGCGGCGGCCTGCCTGGCGCCACTCAAGCAGGCCGCCAAGGCTCTGAGCGGGGCGAGTTGGGTGCTGGGGCAGGCGGGGCTGCCGGGACATGAGGTGCTGCGTGGTTCGGGGGCGGAGCGGGCACAGGTCGGTTGAGCGACGGACCAGGAGGCTTCTGAGCAACGGCCGTGCCGTCCGGGACCCCTGTGACGGGTGAGGGCGAAGGGGCGGCCTGCCCGGGGTCCTTGCCCCGCGCAGGCCCGTACCGCGCCCCGATCCCGGCTCGTTCACGGCCCTCAACCGTTGCCGTCGGCGACCTTGACGCCCTCTGGGCTCCGGTGAACACTTCCGGATGTCAGTCGGCATCGCCGCATTCGGGCGTCTTCAGGCACCGCACCGCTCGGGTTCCCGACCTGTTCCCAAGGCCGGCCCCCACGGGCGATTCCGCTGCGACGGCACGCTCGTCACGGACGCCGGGCGGGGCGCGGGACCTCCCTGCCTTCGGCTGAAGTAGCCATGGGAAACGCACCCCGCACGGTGGCCCGGAGCGGACCGCTCCGGGCGAGGCCTAGGAGCCGCCATGAGCAACGGCGACATTTTTGTCGGCGAGTTGATCGGCACTGCGATTCTGATTCTGTTCGGAGCGGGGGTCTGCGCCGCGGTCACCCTCAACAAGTCCAAGGCGCAGGGGGCCGGCTGGGTCGTCATCGCGTTCGGATGGGGTTTCGGCGTGCTCGCCGGTGCCTACACCGCGGCGCCGCTGTCCGGCGGTCAGATCAACCCGGCCGTGACCATCGGTTTCGCCATCGAGGGTTCGACGAAGTGGGAGGACGTGCCCTTCTACATTCTGGGCCAGTTCGCGGGCGCCATCATCGGCGCCGTGCTCTGCTGGCTGCTCTACCTCGGCCAGTTCAACCTGAATGCCGACGAGGACAAGGCCATCGAGACGCTGGGCATCTTCTCGACCCGGCCAGAAATCAACCATCCCGTGCAGAACCTCATCACCGAGACCATCGCCACCGTCGGCCTGATGCTGCCCATTCTGGCCATGGTCGGCGGCCACAAACACGTGGCGGGGATCGGCGACGCGGGACTGCCCGTCCAGCTCATCGCGTTCCTCGTGGTCGGTATCGGACTCTCACTGGGCGGCCCCACCGGGTACGCCATCAACCCGGCCCGTGACCTGGGACCGCGCCTCACCCACGCATTGCTGCCGATTCCCAACAAGGGCACCTCGGAGTGGAGTTACTCCTGGATCCCGGTGGTCGGTCCGATCGCCGGTGCCGCCATCGGGGCCGCGATCTACAACGCAGCCTTCTGACGAGAACGCAGCCTTCTCACGCAGCCTTCTGACGAAGAAGGCGTAAGGGGACGTCATGACGGAGAACGCCGAGAAGTACGTCGCCGCAATCGACCAGGGCACTACCTCCAGCCGCTGCATCATCTTCGACCGGGGTGGTGCGATCGTCGCCGTCGACCAGCGCGAGCACCGCCAGATCTTCCCCAAGCCGGGCTGGGTGGAACACGACGCCACCGAGATCTGGTCCAAGGTGCAGGCGGTCGTCGCGGGAGCGATCGCCAAGGCGGGTCTGCGCGCCGACCAGTTGAGCGCGCTGGGCATCACCAACCAGCGCGAGACCACGGTCCTGTGGGACCGGGCCACCGGCAAGCCCGTGCACAACGCGATCGTCTGGCAGGACACCCGGACCTCGGCGCTCTGCAACCAGCTGGGCGGCACGGACGGCCAGGACCGCTTCCGCGAACAGACCGGGCTGCCGCTGGCCAGCTACTTCTCCGGCCCCAAGGCGGCCTGGCTGCTCGACAACGTGCCCGGGTTGCGCGCGCGTGCCGAGCGCGGCGAGATCGCCTTCGGCACCATCGACTCCTGGCTGATCTGGAACCTGACCGGCGGCACGGACGGCGGTCGGCACGTCACCGACGTCACCAACGCCGGGCGCACCATGCTGATGAACCTGGAGACCCTTCAGTGGGACCCGTCGATCCTCTCGGCGATGAACATCCCCGAGGCGGTGCTGCCCGAGATCAGGTCGTCGGCCGAGGTGTACGGCACCGCCGTGGGCCAGCTGGCGGGCGTCCCCGTCGCCTCGGCGCTCGGCGACCAGCAGGCAGCGGTCTTCGGGCAGGCCTGCTACGACGTGGGCACCGCCAAGAACACGTACGGCATCGGCAGCTTCCTGCTGCTCAACACCGGCAACCGGCCCGTCCCCTCGAAGAACGGGCTGCTGACGACCATGGGCTACAAGATCGGCGGCGAGGCGCCCGTCTACTGCCTCGAAGGGTCGATCGCGATCACCGGCGCCCTGGTGCAGTGGTTCCGCGACCAGCTCGGCATCATCCGCAACGCCGACGAGATCGAGACGCTGGCCGCGAGCGTCGACGACAACGGCGGCGCGTACATCGTGCCCGCGTTCTCGGGCCTGTTCGCGCCCTACTGGCGCTCCGACGCGCGCGGTGTCGTCACCGGTCTCACCCGGTACGTCACCAAGGCGCACCTCGCCCGCGCGGTCCTGGAGGCGACGAGCTGGCAGACCCGTGAGGTCGTCGACGCCATGTTCCAGGACTCCGGCGTGCAGATCACCACCTTGAAGGTGGACGGCGGCATGACCAAGAACAATCTGCTGATGCAGCACCAGGCGGATGTCCTGGGCGTGCCGGTGATCCGTCCCCGGGTGTCCGAGACGACGTGTCTGGGGGCGGCCTACGCGGCCGGGCTCGCGACCGGTGTGTGGAACGACCTCGACGAGCTGAAGTCGCACTGGCAGAAGGACGTCGAGTGGACACCGTCCATGGAGGCCTCCGTGCGCGACCGTGAGTACCACAACTGGCGCAAGGCGGTGGAGAAGAGCTTCGGCTGGCACGAGGACGACGTCAGCTGAAACAGGGGTCCACGCGCGCGTGCGTCTCGCGTGAGCCACACGCGCGTGCGGGACGGCGGCCCGTACCCCGGTCGGCGGGGGTACGGGCCGTATGCGCGGTTCGGACCGCATGCGTGGGTCAGGTGGTAACCGGTTCGCGTCGTTCGGCTCCGTACGCCATGGCGTGCTGGACGACCTCGATGAGGACCTCCTTGGCGGAGTCCCGGTCTCTCGCGTCACACAGGACGACCGGAACGTCGTCGTCGAGGTCGAGTGCCTGGCGGACCTCGTCGACCGGGTACTGGGCCGATCCCTCGAAGCAGTTGACGCCCATCACGAACGGTATGGAGCGCCGCTCGAAGTAGTCGACGGCGGCGAAACAGTCCTCCAGGCGGCGTGTGTCGGCGAGTACGACGGCGCCCAGGGAGCCGGAGGCGAGCTCGTCCCACAGGAACCAGAAGCGGTCCTGTCCGGGCGTCCCGAAGAGGTAGAGCACCAGGTCCTCGCGGAGCGTGATGCGGCCGAAGTCCATGGCGACGGTGGTGGTGTGCTTGCCCTCCACGCCGCTGGTGTCGTCGACCGGGCGGCCCGCCTCGGTGAGCACCTCCTCGGTGCGCAGTGGTTTGATCTCGCTGACCGCGCCGACCAGGGTCGTCTTGCCCACCCCGAAGCCACCGGCCACCAGGATCTTGAGCGTGACGGGCTCGACCGGGGGCTTGCCGCGCTCAGAACGCCCGAAGATCATCGATCTCTTCTCCTGCTTGATGGGGGTCGTGGGACGGTGGGCCGTAGCCCCCGCCGCCGGGAGTTTCGATGACAAGTACGTCGCCGGGGCCGACGTCCGCCGTATCACTTGCGCCAAGTTCCGTGACCGTGCCGTCCGCGCGCTCCACCCGGTTGGCGCCGAGCGCTCCGGGCTCGCCGCCGGCCATGCCGTAGGGCGGGACCCTGCGGTGCTGGGACAGTGTGGAAACGGTCATGGGCTGATGGAACCGGATGCGGCGCACGGCACCGTCCCCGCCGATCCAGCGCCCGGCTCCGCCACTGCCCGGCCGGACCGCGAACTCGTCGAGCTGGACCGGCAGTCGCCACTCCAGGATCTCGGGGTCGGTGAGCCGCGAGTTGGTCATGTGGGTCTGTACGACGGAGGCGCCGGGGAAGCCGTCGCCCGCGCCGGATCCGGAGGCCACGGTCTCGTAGTACTGGTAGCGCTCGTTGCCGAAGGTGACGTTGTTCATCGTTCCGGACCCCTCGGCCTGCACGCGCAGGGCTCCGTACAGTGCGCCGGTGATCGCCTGAGAGGTCTCCACATTGCCCGCGACCACGGCGGCAGGGGCCTCGGGAGCGAGCATCGAGCCACGCGGCACGACAATGTCGAGCGGGCGCAGGCAGCCGTCGTTGAGCGGGATGTCGTCGGCGACCAGGGTGCGGAAGACATACAGGACGGCGGCGTTGACCACCGCGAAGGGTGCGTTGAAGTTGGTGTCGAGCTGCGGGGAGGTACCCGTGAAGTCGACAGTGGCGGAGCGGTTTTCGCGGTCTACGGAGACCCGGACGCGGATGACCGCCCCGGAGTCGGTCTCGTAGGCGAACTCACCGTCGTCCAGGGCGTCGATGACGCGGCGTACGGCTTCCTCCGCGTTGTCCTGCACGTGCCGCATGTAGGCCTGGACGACGTCGATGCCGAAGTTGTCGATCATACGGGCGACTTCGTCGACGCCCTTCTGGTTGGCGGCGATCTGGGCACGCAGGTCGGCGAGGTTGGTCTTCGGATTGCGCGAGGGGTAGGGCTCCTCGGTGAGCAGGCGAAGGGTCTCGGCCTCGCGGAAGCGGCCGTGCTCGGCGAGCAGCCAGTTGTCGAAGAGGATGCCCTCTTCCTCGATGCTGCGGCTGTTCGCGGGCATGGAGCCCGGGGCGATGCCGCCGATCTCGGCGTGGTGTCCGCGCGAGGCGACGTAGAACAGGATGTGCTCACCCTCCGTGTCGAAGACCGGGGTGATCACGGTGACGTCGGGGAGGTGGGTGCCTCCGTGGTACGGGTCGTTGACCGCGTACGTGTCACCCGGGCGCATGCTGTCGCCGCGTCGCCGGATGACCTCCTGCACGCTCGTGCCCATCGAGCCCAAGTGGACGGGGATGTGAGGGGCGTTGGCGACAAGACTGCCGTCGGGGTCGAAGAGCGCGCAGGAGAAGTCCAGGCGTTCTTTGATGTTGACCGACTGGGCCGTGGACTCCAGACGGGCACCCATCTGTTCGGCGATGGACATGAAGAGGTTGTTGAAGACCTCGAGGAGAACCGGGTCCGCTTCTGTGCCGAGATCGGAACTCTGCGTAACCGCCACGCGTTCCATGACCAGATGCCCGTCGTCGGTCGTCGCGGCCCGCCAGCCGTCGTCGACGACGGTCGTCGCGCTGGCCTCGGTGATGATCGCGGGGCCGGTGACCGATTCACCGGGGGGCAGTTCCTCGCGGCGGTGCAGGGGTACGTCGCGCCAGGCGCCGCCCGTGTGGAGGCTGACCGTCTCCGTCGCGCCTCGGGCGGACGAAGGGGTGGCGAGGGCGGAGAGATCGGGGGGTTCGGTGAGTCCGGTGGCTTCTACGGAGAGGGCTTCCACGACGACCGGACGGTCGAGGGTGAAGGAGTAGGTGGCGCGATGGCGTTCTTCGAAGGCGTGGGTCATGGTGTGGGGCTCGGTGAGCTCGACGGTGAGCGCCGTGTCCGTTCCGTCGTAGCGGAGTTGGGCGCGGCGGGTGACGCGGATGCGGTCCTCGGGCACGTCCTCGGCGAGGAGTTCGGCGCGGGTGGCGCGCTCCAGGTCGTCGGCGGTCTTGAGGATGCCGGGCATCGCGGAGACCTCAAGGGGTGCCTCCACGGACTGCTCGCGCATGGCCGTCGTGTCGGCGAGTCCGATGCCGAGGGCGGACAGGACGCCGGCCATGGGCGGAACGAGGACGGTGCGGATGCCGAGCGAGTCGGCGACCATGCACGCGTGCTGGCCGCCCGCGCCGCCGAAGGTGGTGAGCGCGTACCGGGTGACGTCGTGGCCCTTCTGGACCGAGATCCGCTTGACCGCGTTGGCGATGTTGGCCACGGCGATCTGCAGGTATCCCTCCGCCACCTGCTCCGGGGTGCGGTCGTCGCCGGTCTTCTCACGGATCTCGCGCGCGAGGGCGGCGAACCGGTCGCGGACGAGTGTGCCGTCGAGGGGCTGATCTCCGTCGGGGCCGAACAGTTCGGGGAAGTGTGTGGGTTGGATGCGGCCGAGTGCGACGTTGGCGTCCGTGACGGTGAGTGGGCCGCCGCCGCGGTAGCAGGCGGGGCCGGGGTCGGCGCCGGCCGAGTCGGGGCCCACCCGGTAGCGGGAGCCGTCGAAGTGGAGCACCGATCCGCCGCCCGCGGCGACGGTGTGGATGTCCAGCATGGGCGCCCGCAGCCGGACCCCGGCGATCCGGGTGGTGAAGACCCGCTCGTACTCGCCCGCGAAGTGAGAGACGTCCGTGGAGGTGCCGCCCATGTCGAAGCCGATGACACGGTCGAAGCCGGCGAGCTGCGACATCCGGGCCATGCCGACGATGCCGCCCGCCGGGCCGGACAGGATGGCGTCCTTGCCGCGGAACTGACCCGCTTCGGCGAGGCCCCCGTTGGACTGCATGAACATCAGTCGCACGCCCTGGAGCTCTTCGGCGACGTGCTGGACGTAGCGGCGCAGCACGGGCGACAGGTAGGCGTCTACGACGGCCGTGTCACCGCGCGGGACGAGCTTCATCAGCGGGCTGACCTCGCTGGAGAGCGAGAGCTGCGGAAAGCCGGTGTGCGCCGCCAGCTCGCCGACGGCCTCTTCATGGGCGGGGTGGAGGTGACTGTGCATGCAGACGACGGCGACGGCCCGGATCCCGGAGTCGTACGCCTCTTGGAGGGGCCCGGCGAGGGCGTCCAGGTCGGGGGCGCGCAGGACCGTGCCGTCGGCGGCGATCCGCTCGTCGACCTCGACCACGCGTTCGTACAGCAGCTCGGGCAGTTCGATCGCGCGGGCGAAGATGTGTGGGCGGTTCTGGTAGGCGATGCGCAGGGCGTCGCGGAAGCCTCGGGTGATGACGAGGAGGGTGCGCTCTCCCTTGCGTTCCAGGAGGGCGTTGGTGGCGACGGTGGTTCCCATGCGGACGGCGTCGATCCGCGCGCCGTGGGTGTCCTGGCCGCTGCCGAGGAGTTCACGGACACCCGCCACCGCTGCGTCGGCGTACCTCGCCCGGTTCTCGGACAGCAGTTTGTGCGTGAGCAGGCGGCCGTCCGGGCGTCGCGCGACGATGTCGGTGAAAGTGCCGCCTCGGTCGACCCAGAACTGCCAGCCTGTCACGTCTGTTCCCCGCTTCCGCCCAGCTCAGAGCGCCCGGAGGCCGCTGATCACGTCGCGCAGAATACTCTCGTCCGGCAGCTCGGCAGGGGGTACGGGACGTGTCACGTGGACCATTTCCTCGGTCACGAGGTCCCCGATGAGGACCCGGACCACTCCGATGGGCAGGTCGAGCTCGGCGGCGAGCTCGGCGACCGACTGGGGGGTGTCACGGCAGAGCTCGACGATGTCCACGTGTTCCGGGGACAGCGAATGGTCGGCCTCGGGGTCGTCTGCGTGGGGCTCCGTGACGACCACCGCGATCAGGTCGAGGCGATGCTGGGCCGGACTGGTGGTGCGCCCGCGTGTCATGGCATAAGGACGGACCACCGGTCCGGCGTCGTCGTCGAACCAGTGGCGTTTTCCCTGACCGTCTCCGCTCATGCCATCCCACTACCCGCCCGAGGGCAGATCGGTGCGCGGAGCGGCGGCCAGATGTGCGCCGACCCGCTTCACCAGGAGCGTCATTTCGTAGGCGACCTGCCCGACGTCGGAGTCAGCGTCCGAAAGAACGGCGAGGCAGCTGCCGTCCCCGGCGGCCGTGACGAAGAGGAAGGCCTCCTCGAGCTCGACCACGGTCTGCCGGACACCGCCCGCCTCGAAGTGGCGGCCGACGCCCTTGGCGAGGCTGTGGAAGCCGGAGGCGACGGCGGCCAGGTGCTCGCTGTCCTCCCGGGTCAGATCCTTGGAGGCCCCGGTGGCAAGGCCGTCGCCGGAGAGCACGATCGCCTTGCTGATGCTGGCCACGCGGTCCACCAGGTCGTCGAGCAGCCAGTTCAGCTCTCCCGACGTCTTGCTGGTCGCGGTGGGCCCTGTGGCCTTCGGTGCGGTCATCGACCGTCCCCCTTCGTCGTTCCTGGTGCTGTGCCGCCCTGGGCCCCTTCGCCCGCGGCGTTCTCGTCGCGGCCCCGCTGCCAGCCCCGCTGGAGCGAGGCCATCCGGCTGCGTACCTCGTCGGCGTCGCGATCGGCGAAATCCGGCCCCTTCGGGGTGCGGGCCTGGTCGCGCTCGGCGCGCCGTTCGGGTCCGTCCTTCAACTGCGGGGCCAGATTGGCCTGTCGGACGCGGCGGGGCAGCGGACTCGCACCCGATTCTGCCCCTTGTGTCGCGGCGGCGGAGCCCGGGGTGGTCCCGGCCCTGCCCGACGGTGAGCCGGCGGAGCGGGTACGCCGGGGGAGAGCGGGGGCCTCTCGGAGGCCGGACGCCTCGGAGCGAAGGCCCGGAGTCTCGGGGCGTTCGCCGTTGCGGCGCCCGGAGGTCTCGGTGCGGTCGGTACGCCGGGCGGTCGACGACTGTGCGCTCGCCCTCTCCGCCACGCCTTGCCTCTCCACCGGTTCGAGGGCCGGTTCGAGGCTCTCCACCGGCTTCAGCGCCTCGGCGGGCTCCTCGCCCGCCTCGCCGCGCCGAGGGCGCCGGGTCACGGGACGGCCGTGCGAGCTGACCAGCTTGGGAGTTCTGCGGCGCGGCAGGGGGACCGGGGCGCCCGCGTGGTCGTCGTCTCCGGAGCGGGCCGTCTCCGAGCCGCCTGCGCGGGGCTGCTGGTGGGGCCGGTGCTGCTCGACCGGGACACCCGCTATGGAGCGGCGCGGCCTGAACAGACCGCCCTGCTCGGCGTCCTCGTCGTCGAGGGCGCCCGGGAAGCCGCCGAGCGCGTCCAGATCGACCGGCGCCTCAAGCTCGACCGGCCCGTCCAGGATCGCGGCAGGCAGGCCGGGGAGGCGCACCGGTACGTCGGAGAGCGCCGCCTTGCGGTCCTCCTCGATCTTGCCCTCCTTCGAGGGCAGCGCTCGGTCGAGACGGAAGCCGATGCCGTTGGTGTCCGGGACGTCGTCCGTGAGCAGCGCGTCGGGAATGAACACCACGGCGGTGGTGCCGCCGTACGGGGAAGGCTGGAGGGAGACACGGACGTTCTGCCGCTGCGCGAGCCGGCTGACCACGAAGAGACCGAGCCGGTCGGTGTCGGACAGTTCGAACTCGGGCGTCTCGGCGAGCCGCAGGTTGGCGTCGAGGAGCGCCTCGGCCGCCATGCCCAGACCGCGGTCGTGGATCTCCAGGGTGAAACCGTTGGCGACGCGTTCGCCGACGACCTGCACGGCCGTGTGCGGGGGCGAGAACACCGTGGCGTTCTCCAGGAGTTCGGCCACCAGGTGCGTGAGGTCGGCGACCGCGGGCCCGGTGACGGCGACGCGGGGCAGTCGGCGTACCTCGATACGCTCGTAGTCCTCGACCTCGGCGACGGCGGCGCGGACGATGTCCATGAGCTGGACGGGCTTGCGCCACTGTCGGGACGGGGCCGCGCCGGACAGGATGACCAGGCCCTCCGCATGCCGGCGCATACGTGTGGTCAGGTGGTCGAGGCGGAACAGGTCGGCGAGTTCGTCGGTGTCCTCGGTCCTGCGTTCCATGGTGTCGAGGAGGGTGAGCTGCTTGTGCAGCAGGACCTGGCTGCGGCGGGCGAGGTTGACGAAGACCTCGGAGACGCCGTCCCGCAGTTCGGACTGTTTGACGGCGGCCTCGACGGCCGCGCGCTGAAGGGTGTTGAGGGCCTGGCCGACCTCGCCGATCTCGTTCTTGTCGTACTCCAGGCGGGGCACTTCGGTCTCGACGTCGACCTGTTCGCCGCCGGAGAGGCGGCGCATGACGCTGGGGAGCCGCACGCCGGACGCCTCGTGGGCCTCCAGGCGCAGTCGGCGCAGGTCGCGGACGAGGCTCCGGCCGATACGTACGGACATGACGAGCGAGGCCAGCAGGGCGATGAGTCCGAGGACACCCGCGATGACCGCCTTGACGATGACGCCCGTGGCCACGGGGCCCACGCGGTCCTGGTAGCGGTCGCCGGCCTTGTCGTCGAGGTCGGCGAGTTCGTTGAGCACGTGTCCGGCCGCCCGGTCCCAGCTCTGCGCGGTGACACCGTGCGGGAATCCGGCCGGGGAGGTGACGACAGCCTGCTCCGCCACGCGCAGGGGAGCCGTGTCGGCGTTCGACCAGTAACGCTCGAAGCGGCCGCGTTCCGATGAGGGCAGCAGCGGCAGGCTGATGTTGTACAGCAGGGTGCGTTGCGCGATGAGATCGGAGATGTCGCGGATGTCGTCGCGGGTGACGCGGCCCGCGACCAGCGCGGAACCGAGGAGGGCGTCCTCGCGGGAGAGCAGTTCGCGGGCGTTGGCGACGTTGACGAGGGCGCGGCCCTGCTTGTCCATCTCCACGTTGTCCACGACGTGGAGGTTGGCCAACAGTGTGTAACAGGGGTCGACGAGGCGGTTGTAGAGGTCGAGGGCCTGGGCCCGGTTGACGGTGCCCTCCTCGACACTGCGGCGCAGCGAGTCGACGCCGTCGAGGGCGTCCAGGATGGTGGTGAGGCGCTGTGCGGTGCCCCCGTTCATCTCTTCCCGTACGTCTTCGTCCTTGGCGTTCTTGCGGACCTTCGCCACGGCCCGATCGGTCGCGGTGCGACTGCGTTTCAGCGCCGCCAGCGCGTCGGAGGCACGGGGATCGGCGAGATAGACGAGTGTCTGGCGGCGTTCCTGCTGGAGAACGCTGACGGCGTCCTCGGTCGGGTAGCCGATCTTCTCGACGACGTCCGACACGTTGAACAGCTGGTTGGCCGCGCGGCCGGTGAGTACCGTCGCGAAGGCCCAGATCCCCGTCAGGGAGAGGAGCGGCACGAGGAGCAGCGCCACGATCTTCCGGCGGATGGACTTCCCGCGAAAGCGCATGGCCTCCCCCAGCTCGACCCCCGCTGGCCCGGGGGTACACCTGTGCGTCAACAAACGGCGTGAGCCTACTACTGACGCACAGGTAACTCGAAGACGTGTCCGGGCCGCCGCCCGGCGTGAAGAGGGTGGAACCCGGGCTCTTGAGGGAACCGGAGATGGGTAGTTGTCCGTTCATTGGGGGAGATTGCCGCCCCGAATCCGGCATGGCGAGCCGAAGCTCATCGGACCGGTGAACTTGGTCAGTTGGCCGGAATTTTTCGCTAGTTGGGAATCTTCAGGGCACATTGTTCGTCCTTCTCTATGGGAAATGGGGGCGGAATCGGCCACAGGGGCCGCATGCCGCGTCCAGGCCGCGTAAAACAGCGCAAGCCGGGCAGCCACTGGGGAGCAGGTGTCGTATGACACCCGTGCGAGGGTCTGCTGGGCGGTGGGGAGTGACAAGTTGATGGGCACGGCGGAGCGGGGCGGGGCGCCAGGGGTGGGTACTGCGGCGCCTGTGGCGGTGCGATCGGCCACGCGGACACCGGATCGCGACATTCCGGCGGACGGGCGCGATCGGGCGAGCGGGCAGAGCGTGGCCCGGGAGGAACGCGACCGGGAGAACGAGCGGGCGGGTGCCGGGGACGGAAGCGAGCACATGAGCGCCCGGGCCGTCGCCGAGGGCGGCCCCGAGCCGACGGGCGGGCGGGGCACGGCCGCCGGTAGGTATGAGCGGGCGGGCGACCAGGGCGTTGCCGCCGGTCAGCGGCGCCCCGACGGTCAGGCTCGGGCAGCCGTCGGGCCCGCGGACGAATACGAAGAGCAGGCGTACTACCGGCCGTTGTGGATCGAGGAGCCCGCGCGTCGGCGACGGCTGCCCGATCCGGTGCGTACGGCGGCCGTGCGTGCGGTGCTGATCATCGCGGTCACCCTGATCCAGGCCGTGATCGCCTTCCTGTCCACAGTGGCGGAGTCCTGGCTCGCCTTCCCGATGGTCCTGAGCAGCGTGGCCAGCACGGTGGTGGCCACTTGGGCCGCCCTCGACGTCTGGGTCACCCGCCAGGTGTGGAACCAGCGCAACGGCGTGGTGTCCGAACCGAGCAGCACCGCACGGGCCCTGCGGCGCGAGCGGCGCCGGGCCCGACGGCAGGCACGCGCGACGGAGCGCGCTCAGGAGCGAATACGGCGGCAGGGCGGCACCGGGCAGTTGTCGCACCCCTGAGTACGGCTCGCGGCTGAGTACGGCACGGTTCGCAGCTGAGCCCGGCTCGTGACTGAGCCTGGCTCACGGGTCTGCGGGTCGCGGACGGTTCGGTGATGCCGGATCTCATCTCCGTCAACCCCTGCATCACGACCATGATGATCGGCGAGAAGTGCGCGGACCTTTTGAAGGAGGACCGGACCTAGCTCCCCTGAGGCGCCGGGCGCTTGAACATACGCGTCGCCGTGATCTCCGTATGCACGGCTTCCCCGGCGGGAGCCTCACGCGGCAGTCCCGGCCGGAGGTGTTCCTCCACGCTGATGTACTTCAGCCCGGCGCGCAGGTCGGCGTCGTTGCGCAGGCGGATGACGAGGGGGAACTCGGCGAGCGCGGTCGTGTCGAACAGGCCGGTGGTGTAGAGGAGTTGGACGCCGAGCGCGTCCGAGACGGCCCTCTGCAGCTCCAGGAGATAGGTCGCGTTGGCACGTCCGATGGGGTTGTCGAGGAAGAGCGTGCCGGCGTGCCGGTGCTTGTCACGGCCCCGGTCGTTGCTGCGCAGCGCGGCCATCGTGCAGTACAGCGCGATGGCCGCGGTGAGCAGCTGACCGCCGGAGAAGACGTCACCCATCTGTCCGACGGGGACGCGCTCGGCGCGCAGTACGGCGTCCGGCTTGAGGATCTCGACGGCGACGCCCTTCGGTTCGAGGGCGGCGCTGACTCCGCGCAGCAGCAGTGACATGCCGTCGCGCCTCATGTCGGAGTTCTTCTTGACCGCCGCGCGGGTGGCCTCGTCGACGACCTCGCCGAGCCGCTCGGCGAGCGTGGTCTGATCGGGCTCCTCGAAGCGGATGCGCAGGAACTCCTGCCCGGACCACTCGCCGAGCCCCTCCGGCAGCCGGGACAGCCGCTGCGCGGACCGCAGGGTGGCGAGCGACGACTCCACCAGCCCCCGCAGCCGGTCCACGATCGAGTCCCGGTTGCGCTCCAGCTGCGCCAACTCGTCGGTCAGCACCCGCAGTCGGGGCGCGAAGGCGTCCGCCCACTTCTGCGCGTGTTCGGGCAGCGCGGACGCGGGCAGCTCACGGATCTGCTGCCGGGCAGGGGTGCGCACCTGCTCGTAGCGGTTGGAGTTGGCATGCCGTACGAGGATGTCGCCCGCCTCGCGCACGGCGCCCTCGGCCGCGGAGAGGTCGGCGGCGCAGCCGCGCAGGGAGCGGCGGATCTCGGCGGCGGAGTGCCGGGCCTCTTCGAGGGTGCCGGGGTAGGGCTCGGGCTCCTCCTGCTCCTCGTCGGAGTGCTCCCTCAGCAGGTCCCTGAGCAGGGCGGCCGTCTCGTCGAAGCCACCGGCCGCGTCCTCGGCGGCGCGGTGCGCGTCGAGCAGCTCGGCGTGCGCCTCCCGCGCCTGGCCGAGCGCCTCGGCGCGGGAGGCGAGTTCACCGGTGGCCGTGCGCAGCAGCGACTGCGCGTGCTCGGCGTCGCGCGGGACCAGCTCCTGCGACAGCTCGGTGTGGGCCTCGCCGTCCTCGGGCGCGTGCCGCTCGGCCTCGCCGCGCAGCCGCCCGAGCTGCTCGCTCGCGGTGGACATACGGGTCTCCAGGAGCTGCACGAGCTCCTCGGCGCGGGCGGCCGCGGCCTGCCGGGACGGCCCGTCGGAACCGTCCGGCGCCTGAAGGAGCTGTGCGGCGCGGGTGCGCACCTTGTTGCTGAGCCGGTCCAGCTCTGCCAGGGCCGCGGTTTCGTCGCTCTCGGCGCGGGCCTGCTCGGCGCGCAGATCGGCGCCGACGCCGACCTTCTCGTACAGCTGTGACGCGGCCCGGTAGGCCTCGCGCAGGGCGGGCAGCGACGACTTCGCCGTCTGCGACGCGTCCTCCGGTACGTCGTCGGGGGCGCCCGCGATCTCGGCGCGCTCGGCACGCAGCGCGCGGGCCGTACGACGGGCGTCGTCGGCGGCGCGCTGGGCGGCGCGGCGGTCCTCGTCGGCGGCGCGGGCACGCTCCAGGCAGACCTGGGCGCGGGCCTCCGACTCGGTGGCCTCGTCGGCGAGTTCGCGCACCTTGACCTGCCAGCCGGCGCGTTCGCGCAGGCGGAAGGCGAGTCCGGCGAGCGCGTCGGCCGCGCGCCGGGCGCGCTGGGCGGCGTCCTGGCGTTCGTCGCGCACGAGGGCCGCCTCGGCCGCGGTCTCGTCGGCCTCGGCCCGCACGGTGCGCGCCTCGGCGAGCTCGGTCTGGGCCTCCTCGGCGAACGCGCGCGCGTCCCGGGCGGCCGCGGCCAGTTCGACGAGCCGGCCGGCGGGGCAGCCGGTGCGCCAGGAGGCGAGGCGCGCCGCGAGCTCACGGTCCTTGCCGAGCCGGGCCGCGAGGGTGCGGATCTCCTCGTCCCGCTCGGTCGCTCGGGTGCGCAGCGCCTGCCGTTCCTCGTCGGCGGCGTGCTCGTCGTGCATGGCCGGGTTCGGCGGTACGAGGAAGACGCCGCCGTCGCCCGCGTCGGCGGCCGGGGTCGGGGCGAGCAGCGCGGCGGCCGTGCCGACGGCGACGGCGGAGCGCGGCAGCAGCGCCGCTTCACTGAGCGCCTCACGGGCCCGCGCGTGGGTGTCCGGGTCGGTGATGATCACGCCGTCGACGAGCTCGGGCCTGGCGGCCAGCACGCGCGCGTGGTCGACGGGGTCGACGGCCTGCGCGAGATAGCGCCAGCCGGGCAGGGCCGGGATGCCGTGCTCACCGAGGTACTCGACCGTGGCCAGCACGTCAGGGCCGGGCGGCAGGAGTCCGCCGTCGCCGAGGGCGCCGAGGATCCGGGCGTCGTCGGCCGCGGCGGTGCGCAGCTCGAAGAGCTGGCGCTCGGCGGAGGCGACCGCGTCGTCGAGCAGTTCGCGCAGTTCGTCGGCGTACTGGTCCAACTCCTCGGGCGTGAAGGCGCCTTCGGTCTCCGCCCAGACGTCGGCGGAGGTGCCGCGGGCGCCTCGGCCGGTGTCGCCGCCCCTGCCATGGCCGGCGGGGGCAGCGGCGTCCCCGGCCGCCCGGGGCACCGGTACCCCGACGTGCCGCGTTCCGACGGCACCCGGCAGGCTGAGCAGCTCCGCGAGCCGTTCCTCCCCCGCCAGTGCCTCGGCCGTACGGCGCTCGGCGTCGTACGCGAGCTCGGCCGCCGTCGCCGCGTCCGCCGCGCGGGCGGCCGTCAGCTCGGCGCGGGACTCGGCGGACGCCGCCTCGCGGGCGTGCTCCGAGGCCCGTCGCGAGGCTTCCCGCGCGGTGTCCCACGCCGCGACGGCCGTCTTCTCGGCGTCGCTGGCGGCAAGGGCGGCGCGGGCCGGGTCGGCGTCGGGGGCGCTGTCGTCGAGCCAGCCCGCGCGGACCGCCTCGGCGGTCTCCTGCTCGACCTCGCTCAGGCGCTGGCGCAGATGTCCGACCTCGCTGCGGGCGCGCTGCGCGGCGGTGGCCGCGGCGGTGGAGTCGGCGTACGCGGTCTCGCCGACCTCCTGGAGTCCGGCGGAGCGCTCCTCCTCCTCGTTGGCGAGCGCCTCGGCGCCCTCGGCGGCGCGGTGCAGCGCGCGGACGAGGTCGACGGCGGCCTTGGCGCGGGCGGCGAGCGCGGGCGCGGCGTCCCGCTCGGCCTCGAGGATCGCGGCGGCCACGCGCGCGGAGCGGTCGGCGGCGGCACGGTGCCTCAGTACGAGCTCGGCGGCCTGCCAGGAGGAGTGCAGGGTGCGCGCGTCGGCCAGTTCGCGCTTCTGGGCGGCCGCCGACTTCTCGGCCCCGGCGAGCGCCAGCGAGGCGTGCCGGTAGGCGAGTTCGGCGGCGATGAGGGCGCTGCGCTCGCGTGCGCCCTCGGCGTGGGTGACGGCGTACGCGGCGGCGGTCACGCGCTGTGCGAGCTCACCGGCGCGGACACGCTCACGCACGGCTCGCGCGGACAGTCGCCTGGCCAGGGTGCGGGTGCGCCGCTCGGCGCCCGCGTGGATGTCACGCGCGCGTGCCCGCGCCTCGGCGGCCTCGACGATCCGGCCGAGCAGATCCACGGACCCCGCGGTGAAGTCCCGCTCGGCGATCAGCTCGGCACGCCGCCCCAGCTTGTTGCCGAAGCCGCCGACCAGGTCGGCGAGCCCGTCGGTGTCCCGGGTGTCGGTGACCGCGCGCAGCAGCAGGTCGGTGAAGTCGGAGTCCTTCTTGACCGCGAAGAGACCGGCGGCCTCACCCTCGTCGGCGTTCATCTCCCGCTGGTAGCGGAAGAGTTCGGGGTCGAGGCCGAGGTCCGTCAGATGCTCGTTCCAGCGGTCGTGGATCTCCTCCCAGTGCACTTCGAGGTGCGGATACGCCTTTGCGGCCTCGGTGAGGGCGTCACGGAAGCCCTTCATGGTGCGCCGCCGTCCCTGCGCACCGGAGGCGCCCTCGACGGACGGCCGGACGGCGGTCGCCTCGGCGACCGGCAGGTTGTCCAGGCTCAGGCCGGGACCGGGCCGGAAGGAGTACCAGGCTTCGGCGAACTTCCTCGGGTCGTTGGAGACCTGCCGTCCCCGCCACTCGCTGGCCTTGCCGACCACGACGCACTCGCCGGTCAGCGTGTGCTGCCACTCCAGCGCGACATGACCGCAGTCGTCGGCGAGCAGGAACTTGCGCAGCACACCGGAGCTGGCGCCGCCCAAGGTGTTGCGGTGGCCCGGCAGCATCACCGAGAAGATCAGCTTGAGCAGCACCGACTTGCCGCCGCCGTTCTCCAGGAAGAGCACGCCCGCGGGCGCGGGCCGGCGCGGCGGCCCGACGGGCTCCTCCTCGAAGAACTCCGCCTGGGTGGGGGCGGGGTCGGGCACGGGCTCGCCGACACCCCTCAGGTCAAGGACGGTGTCGGCATAGCGCGCCCCAGCAGGCCCGATGGAGTAGAGGCGGACCCGGGACAGCTCGTACATGGCGGCGGACTCTCGTAGTAAGTCTTCGGATACGTGCGGAAGGTCGGGGAGGGTCAGGAGTGGAACGGCAGTCCGGCGTCGGCCACCAGTTCCAGGTCGTCGGTGTGCTGGGCGGGCAGCAGTGTCGGGGTGCCGTCGGTCACCGGGACGACGCCCAGCTCGAGGAGCTCGGCCATCGCGGCGCTGCCCGCCATGTCCCGCACCTGGAGCTGATAGCGGGCCGTCGTCCGGTACGTCCCTCCGGAGTCGTCGCCGGTCCGCTGGAAGAATCCGGAGTCGGTGAGGAACGCGACGGCCTTGCCGATGATGCCGGTCGTCGAACCGGACAGTCTTCGCGCGTCCTTGGTGGCGCCGGTCGAGCTGCGCCGTGCCCAGATCCGCCAGGCCGCCTCAAGGCCGGGCGCCTCGGTCGCCGGATCGGTGTTCTCGCCCTGCTCCTCGGCCCGCTCCTCCAGACGGCGGCAGGCCTGTCGTACGAACGCGTCGACGCCGTTGACCGAGACACGCCCGATGTACCCGTCGTCGGCGAGGTCCTCGGGGCGCGGGAAGGCCATCGCGGCGACGGCGAGGTGGGCGAGGCCGTGCAGGAAGCGGTCCGCGGAGTCGGCCGAGGTACGACGGGCGTAGTCGCCCATCCGGACGGCGAACACCGAGTCCTCGGCGGCCGTCACCGCCATCCCCGCGCGCGGGGACACCTCCAGCACGACCAGCCCGAGCCCGGCGGCCACGGCGTCGGCGAGCCGGGCGAACGGCGGGTCCTCGCGGTACCGCCGCAACAGCTCCGCGTACTCCTGGTCCCGTGCCGGCTGGAGCTTGGGCTGGAGCCCGAAGGCGACGAGCCGCGCCGCGTCGGCGGCGTCGGCGGGTGTGACGGGAGCGTTCGCCGGCGCGGCGACGGCATCCGGCTCACTCCACTCGACGTGCTGCTCGGTCACGACAGAGGCTCCTTGTACAGAGTTACGAGGCTGGGATTCACGACCGATCCGCCGCCATCCCCGCCGCGTCCAGCAAAGCCATCCCCACTATCAGATCGGCCCCGCCGAACTCGGGATCATCGAGCTCGACCCCGTCATCCACGGCGAACAACAGCTTCTCCTCACCCTGCCGATACGCGGTACCGACCGGCGGACTGGCCGCGTGAACGGCCAACAGGGCGACGAGGTAGGGCAGTTCGGGATCCCGGCGGCGCGCTTCGGCAAGCAGCCCGGACAGCCGTCGTGGTGCGTCCGCCGGCAGATCCAGCAGCTCCATCGCGGAAGCGAGCTGCTCCTCACTGAACCGGCTGTCGTCCGGCGTGGCGATCAGGTCCGGCTCGGGCATCTCCGCACCGAGGTGCTCCCGCTCCAGGGGCGGTGTCAGCAGGAGCTCGACAAGATCCCCCACCCGCACGGCCACCGGCGTACGCAGCCCCGTCCCGCGCGCGAAGAACGCGTCCGTCACGCGCCGTGCCTGTGCGACGGGCAGCGGCAGCACGGGCGCGACGAGGTGGCCGTAGAGGTCGATCCCCGAGGTCGTCATGGGTGTGGCGAAGGCCTGCCGGTCCTGCTCGGCGCGGAACAGGGGCCCGGCCTCCAGGAGCCGGGACTGCAGTTGCGTGTGCCGGCGGATGCAGTCCTTGACGATGTCGACGAGCTCGGCGGCGCGGCGCTTCTGCTCGGGGTCCTCGGACTCGTCGCGGGCCTTGCGGATGTTGGTGAGGATCGCGTTCTCGTGGCGGTAGCGGTCGGCGACGTGGTCGAGCGCCTCGGCGATCATGTCGGGCACGGCCTGGAGCCAGTCGACGGCCCGCACATTGCGCCGGGTCGCGTCGAGCGCCCTGCGGAGCGTCTCCGAGTACTGCACGGTCCGGTACCGGGCCTGCTCTGCCGCGAGCTGGGCGTCGGCGAGGCGGCCGCGGCTGATCAGCACCTCGAGCTTGACCTCGGCGGCGATCTGCGCGCTGGTGACATCGGTGTCGAGGGCGCCGACGAGGACGTTGACCGCCTCGTCCGTCGTACGGAGGTAGACGGTCCCCCCGTACCCGGGCACCTCCTCGATCAGCTTGAAGTCGTAGTCGCGGCGCACATAGGAGCCGTCGGGGGCGAAGGTGCCGTATACGGCCCGGAAGCCGCGGTCGACGCTGCCGACGTTGATCAGGTTCTCCAGGACCCACTTGGCCACGCGCTCGTGCTCGGCGACGGGGCGCTGCGGGGCCTGTGCGGCGATGCGCGGGATGAGCCGGGCCACTATCTGGTCGTGGTCGGCGCCCGTGTCGAAGTCCATGTTCAGTGTGACGAGGTCGATGGCGGCGAGTGCCACCTCGGCCATCCCGTAGACCGTGTACTCGCCCGCGAGATTCGCCTTGCGCACATCGAGGTCGTGCAGCGGCGCGGTGCACGCGAGCGCGCGCAGCCGCCGCGCCAGGCCCTCGTCGGCGGCCGGGCCCGGAGCGGGGCGCGGCCCCGCGCTGAGCTGGGGCGGAACGCTGTCCGTCGATGCAGGCGAAGTCACGGTGCACAGACTAGGTCCTCGGTCTGACAACGGTCGAAACGACGCAGAAGCGACCGCCGTCACACCGCCTCCGCGCAGCGCGTCACACCGGCTCCACGCAGCGCGTCACACCGCCTCCACGCAACGCGTCACACCGGCTCCACGCAGCGCCTCGCGGTCGCCGCCTCGCGAGAGCGGCGGAGCGAACCGTCGCCGCGGCCGTCCCTGAGAATCACGACCCGGCTCAGCCGATCCCCTGCGCCCCGTCGGCGACCCGCCGCGCGTAGGCCTCCACGACCCCTGTGAGGGAGTCGTCGAGATAGACGGCGAGCAGTTGCTCGGCCCCGTCGCGGTCGCCCGCCCGGAGCGTCTTGAGGATCTCATGGTTGCGCGCGAGGTACGGCTCGTGGAGCCGCCGCGGATCGGCCACCACATGGAAGGCGAGGCGCAGTTCGGCGAAGACGCTGCGCATCAGTTCGTCGGTGCGGTCGCTCCCGGCGAGCGCCACCAGCTCCCGGTGGAAGTGGATGTTGGCCGTACCGACGCCTTTCCAGTCACCTTCGCGCGCCGCCCGCTGCCCCTCGGCGACGGCCTGGGCGAGGTCGTCCACGGTGTACGGCGGCTCGCCGAGGCCACGGACCACGGCGCACTCGACGAGGGTGCGGGTGCGGTAGATGTCCTCGACGTCCTCGACGGTCAGCACCCGTACGAAGACCCCGCGGTTGAGCTCGTGCACCAGGAGTCGTTCGTGCGTGAGCAGCCGGAACGCCTCACGCAGTGTGTTGCGCGAGACGCCGAGTGCCCCGCCGATGCTGTCCTCGGACAGTCGGGTCCCGGGCGGGAAGTACCCCTCGGCGATACGGCTCCTGAGGATGTCCGAGACCCGCTCGGCGGTGCTGGTGCGGCCCAGCAGGGCGCGATCGTCGGCCAGTCCCGTCAGCTCTGCCATGCCCGGAATTCAATCGCAGAAATAAGAACGAAACAACACGGGTATTGAGGGATCGTTCAACGATCCTCTACCTTGCTACACACGGCGCCGCTCGCTCGCCCGAGCGCCGACGGCTTCCGCACGGCACGGCTCAGTCCTCAAGCACCCTCCGTCCTCCTCCTGCGAGGTGCCCATGAGCACGACCCCTCCACCACAGGCCCTGACCACCGGCGCACACCCCAAGTCGGATGAACTCACCTCGGACGACGGCGCGTTGGGCTGGCTGCGCGCCCTCGGTCCGCAGGGCCGCAGGGCTTTCGCCGGCGCGTTCGGCGGCTATGCCCTGGACTCGTACGACTACTTCACGCTGCCGCTGAGCATGGTCGCGCTGGCGGCGTACTTCGGCCTGGACAGCGGCCAGACCGGACTGTTCACGACCGTCACGCTGGTCGTCTCGGCGGTCGGCGGCGCGATCGCGGGTGTGGTCGCGGACCGGGTCGGACGCGTCAAGGCACTGATGATCACCGTGATCACGTACGCGGTGTTCACGGTGGCCTGCGGTTTCGCGCCCAACTACGAGACACTGCTGGCTTTCCGTGCCCTTCAGGGCCTCGGTTTCGGCGGTGAGTGGGCGGTCGGCGCGATCCTGGTCGCCGAGTACTCGACCGCCAGGCACCGGGGGCGCACGCTCGGCGCGATCCAGAGCTCCTGGGCCGTCGGCTGGGGGCTGGCGGTGCTCGTCTACACGCTGGTCTTCCAGTTCCTCGGCGACGACCTCGCCTGGCGCGTGATGTTCTGGACCGGCGCGCTGCCCGCACTGCTCGTCGTATGGGTGCGGCGCCGGGTGCAGGACGCCCCGGAAGCGGCCGCCGTGCGCGAGAAGAGCGCCGAGAAGGGCTCGTTCACCGCCATCTTCAAGCCCGCCTCGGCCGACGGCCCCGGCCTGCTGCGCACCACCTTCTTCGCGGTCCTGCTCTCCACCGGCGTCCAGGGCGGCTACTACACGCTGGCCACCTGGGTGCCCACGTACCTGAAGACGGAGCGCGGCCTGTCCGTCGTCGGCACCGGCAGCTACCTCACGTTCCTGATCTCCGGGGCCTTCATCGGCTACCTCACCGGCGGCTACCTCACCGACAAACTGGGCCGCAAACGGAACATCCTGCTCTTCGCGATCCTCTCCGCGGCCTGCATCCTCACCTACGCCAACATCCCGAGCGGCGCCAACACGCTTCTCCTTGTGCTCGGTTTCCCGCTCGGCTTCTGCATGTCGGCGATCTTCAGCGGGTTCGGCTCCTTCCTCAGCGAGCTGTACCCGTCGGAGGTGCGCGGCACGGGCCAGGGCTTCACATACAACACCGGGCGTGCCGTGGGTGCCGCCTTCCCCACCACCGTCGGCTTCCTGGCCGACAGCTGGGGTGTGGGCGGCGCCCTGGTCTTCGGCGCGATCGGCTACGCCCTCGCCGCCCTGGCGCTGATCGGACTCCCCGAGACGCGTGGGAAGGAACTCCTGTGAAGCACACCGTCCAGGAACGCCCTTCGAGCCTCCTCCACATCGACGGCCAGGCACACGCGTGGACCCCCAAGGAGGCGCGCGCCCGGTTCCGTTCGGGCGTGTCCGGCCCCACCGCAGGAGTCGCCGCCGGCCACACGCAGGCGAACTTGATCTCGGTGCCCGCCGAATGGGCGTACGACATGCTGCTGTTCTGCACGCGCAACCCGAAGTCCTGCCCAGTCCTCGACGTGACGGACGCCGGCTCCTGGACCACCCCGCTCGCCCAGGGTGCGGATCTGCGCACCGACCTGCCGCGTTACCGGGTGTGGGAGCACGGCGAGTTGATCGACGAGCCCACGGACGTGGTCGATCGCTGGCGCGGCGACCTGGTGTCGTTCCTCATCGGATGCAGCTTCACCTTCGAGTGGGCGCTGACCGAGGCGGGCGTCCCGATGCGCCACATCGAGCAGGGCCGCAACGTCTCCATGTACGTGACGGAGCGCGAGTGCCGCACCGCCGGGCGGCTGCACGGACCGATGGTGGTGTCGATGCGCCCGGTCCCTCCCGAGCATGTGGCCGCGGCGATCAGGGAGAGCAGCCTGCTGCCCGCCGTGCACGGCAGCCCGGTGCACTGCGGCGAGCCGTCGGTCCTGGGCATCGAGGATCTCTCGCGCCCCGACTTCGGTGATCCGGTGGACGCCGCCCCGGGCGACATCCCGGTGTTCTGGGCCTGCGGAGTGACGCCCCAGGCAGCCGTTATGGCGTCCCGGCCACCCTTCGCGATCACCCACGCACCGGGCCGGATGTTCCTCACCGACGCCCGCGACGAGCAGTACCGCGTGGCCTGAGAACGACCTACGAAGGAGAGACTGCACCTCATGACCCCGATCGACCTCAACGCCGACCTCGGCGAGGGCTTCGGCCGCTGGCGGCTGACCGACGACGAACAGCTGCTGTCCGTCGTCACCAGCGCCAATGTGGCCTGCGGCTTCCACGCCGGGGACGCGGCCACCATGCGGCGGGTGTGCGAGCTGGCGGCCGAGCGGGGTGTACGGATCGGCGCCCAGGTCTCCTACCGCGACCTGGCGGGCTTCGGGCGGCGCGCGATGGACGTGCCGCCCGACGAGCTGGCGGCCGAAGTGGCCTACCAGATCGGCGCCTTGGAGGTCTTCGCACGTGCGGCCGGGGCGTGCGTGTCGTACGTGAAACCGCACGGCGCGCTCTACAACCGTGTCGTGCACGACGAGGAGCAGGCGGCGGCGGTCGTCGAGGGCGTGCTGCTCGCCGACGCCGCCCTGCCCGTCCTCGGTCTCCCGGCCTCCCGGTTCCTGAAACTGGCCGAGCAGGCCGGACTGCCCACCGCCACGGAGGCGTTCGCGGACCGCGCCTACACCGAGCAGGGCACCCTGGTGCCCCGCACCCAGGCCGACGCGGTGATCACGGACGCCGAGGCGGTCGTCGAACGCTCGCTGGGGCTGGCCCGCTTCGGCATGGTCACGTCCCACTCCGGGGCGCGCATCCCGGTCCGCGCCCGCTCGTTGTGCCTGCACGGCGACACCCCGGGCGCGGTGGACCTGGCACGTCGGGTCCGCACGCGTCTGGAGTCCTCGGGCGTCCTCGTGAAGGCCTTCGTATGAGGGCTGTCCCGGCCGCCGACGACATGGCCGACGACGACGCGAAGGCATCTTTGGACGTGAACGGCACGAGGGCGCTGCCGGTCGGTGACCACGCCCTGCTCGTCGAGGTCTCCTCGGGCGCGGCGGCCCAGGCCCTGCACGCCGAACTGCTGCGCCGCCGCGCCGAGGGCTCGCTCTCGGTCGCGGAGATCGTCCCCGCGGCCCGCTCGGTCCTCCTGGACGGTCTGGAAGACCCCCGGCGGCTGGCGGAGCAGCTCCCCAGGTGGGAGATCCCGCCGCACGCCGCGCTCGCGGAGGAGGCGATCGAGATCCCCGTACGGTACGACGGTCCCGATCTGGCGGATGTCGCGGCCCTGTGGGGGGTGCCCGAGCACGAGGTGACCGCGATCCACGCGTCGGCCGAGTTCCGTGTCGCCTTCTGCGGGTTCGCGCCCGGCTTCGGCTATCTCACGGGGCTGCCGGCCCGGTACGACGTGCCGCGCCGGGCGACTCCGCGGACGGCGGTTCCGGCGGGTTCCGTGGCGCTCGCGGGCCCGTACACGGGCGTCTACCCGCGCTCCTCGCCGGGTGGCTGGCAGCTGATCGGCACGACGGACGCGGTGCTGTGGGACCACGCGCGCGTGCCGGCCGCGCTGCTCGCCCCGGGGACGCGCGTCCGGTTCGTACCGGTGGGGTGCTCATGACCGACCGGGCCCTCGCCGTCGTACGCGCCGGGGCCCTGACCACCGTCCAGGACCGGGGCCGCCCCGGCCACGCCCACCTCGGCGTACCCCGCTCAGGCGCGCTGGACGCGCCCGCCGCGGCGCTGGCCAACCGGCTCGTCGGCAACCCTGTCGAGGCGGCCGTACTGGAGACGACGCTCAGCGGATGCGCCCTGCGTCCGCGTTCGGTGGTCACCGTAGCCGTCACGGGCGCGCCCTGCCCGGTCACGGTGAACGGCCGTCCGGCGCCCTGGGGAGCGCCCGTGCGTGTCCCCGCCGGAGCGCTGCTGGACATCGGCCCGGCCCGCACGGGGGTACGCAGTTACGTGGCCGTCGCCGGCGGAGTGGCCGTGGATCCGGTCCTCGGCAGCCGCTCCACGGACCTCCTCTCTGGGCTCGGTCCGCCGCCGCTCACGGACGGCACGGTGCTGCCTCTGGGGCGCCCCGACGGGGCGCACACGCGCGTGGACGTGGTTCCGCATCCGGGTCCACCCTCGGAACTGGTCCTGCGGGTGACACCGGGCCCGCGCGACGACTGGTTCACGGCCTCGGCCCTGCGGACCCTGGCGACGGGCACCTACCGGGTGTCCTCCGCGAGCAACCGCATAGGGCTGCGTACGGAAGGGCCCTCACTGGAGAGAGCCGTTTCCGGCGAACTCCCCAGTGAGGGCATGGTGCTGGGCGCCGTGCAGGTGCCGCCCGACGGCAGACCGGTCGTCTTCCTCGCCGACCATCCGACCACCGGGGGGTACCCGGTGATCGCGGTGGTCCGTGGCGCCGACCTCCCCGCGGCCGCTCAGGCGGTCCCGGGCACGCCGGTGCGCTTCATGGTCGTACACCGCCGCTGACGGGCTCCGGCCCACCGCCTCGAACCGTCATGCCGCGTCCGGCTGCTCCGCCACCGACAGGGCGGCCAGCGCGGACGCCACGGCGTGCGAGGCGCTGAGGTCGAGCCGGGCGCTGGTGCCGCGCGCCCGGTGGCGCACCTCGGCGGCGGCCAGGGTGAGCAGTTGAGGCAGCAGGTCGGTGCACCGCCGGGCCACCCACCCCGTCCCCGCGGTGGCCAGCCACCACAGACTGGCCGACCGTGTGGGCGCGGGGAACTCCGGGTCGGCCGAGGGGGTGTCTCCGGTGGCGATGCCCTCCTGTTCGAGCAACGCGTGGAAACGCAGGGCGAGTTGTCGGTGCCCCCGCTCCCCCGGGTGCAGCCGGTCCGCGCTCCACATCGCGCGGTCCGTCAGCCAGGCGCCCTCCGCCGCGTGCAGATGCACGGCTCCATGGCGCTCGGACAGTGCGTGCACGACCGTGTTGACGGCCCGCTGCCGCCGGGCCAGGGGCCGGGCCAGCACCCCCGGCAGCCCGAGCATCGCGCCGGGATCCGGCAGGCAGGCGGTCAGCAGGACGGAGTCCTGGGCCCGGAACGCCGCGTACACCCGGTCGAGCCGCGCGGCCACGGCGTGGATGTCGAAGGTGCAGCGAAGGGTGTCGTTCACACCGATCACGACGGACACCACGTCCGGACTCAGGGCCAGCGCCGCCAGGGTCTGCCGTTCCAGGACGTCGCGCGTCTGGGCCCCGCTCACCGCGAGGTTGGTGAACTCCACGGACGTCTCCTGGCCGTCGGACAGCCCGTCGACGAGCAGCGCGGCCCAGCCCCGCCAGGCCTCGCCGACGGGGTCGCCGACGCCCTCGGTCAGCGAGTCACCGAGGGCGACGAACCGAAGGGGTCTCATCCGACGCCCTCCTGGAGGCGGGGCCGGGACTCGACCACCGCGTCGTGCGCGGCGAGGAACGCCTCCACGGCGGTGCCCCAGCCGAAACACTCCGCACGCGCGCGTGCGGCTTCCCTGCGCGCGGCCTCGGCGCGTCCCAGGAGCAGGCGTACCGCGTCCGCGAAGGAGTCCCCGCTGTCCGCGGCGGTGGCTCCGGCGGACCCGACCACCTCCG
This sequence comes from Streptomyces sp. NPDC058086, assembly GCF_042885015.1. Classification (NCBI taxonomy): domain Bacteria; kingdom Bacillati; phylum Actinomycetota; class Actinomycetes; order Kitasatosporales; family Streptomycetaceae; genus Streptomyces; species Streptomyces sp. NPDC058086. The sequence continues at coordinate 42,218 of NZ_JBHVST010000021.1, forward strand.
GCAGGGCCGACACCGCGCTGGCCACCACGGGCGTACCGCAGGCCATCGCCTCCAGAGCGGCCAGCCCGAACGTCTCGGCGGGCCCCGGTGCCAGGCACACGTCGGCGGAGGCCTGCAACGCGCCGAGCAGCGCGCGGTCGGCGACATGTCCGAGGAAGGTGACGGGCAGCCGCCGCTCCCGGGCCCGCTGTTCGAGCCTGGCCCGCAGCGGCCCGTCCCCGGCGACGACGAGCACGGCACGCTCGCCGCGCCGCAGCAGCGCCTCCAGCGCGTCGAGCGCCGTACCGGGCCGCTTCTCGACGGACAGCCGGGAGCACATCACGAGCAGCACCTCGTCAGCGCGCGCGTACCGCTCGCGCACCCCGAGATCGCGCAGCCCGGGGTGCCGGCCGACCAGGTCGACGCCCAGTGGGGCTCGTACGACATTGCGGGCCCCGATGCGGACGAACTCGCGCTCCGCGAACTCCGTGGTGCACACGACCCGCGCGTAGGTGTGCGCCGTACGGATGTTGAGGGCGTCGGCGGCCTTGCGGGCCATTCCCTCGGAGAGCCCCCAGGTCCGCAGCACGCCGTCGGCGGTCTCGTGGGAGACCATGACCGCGGGCACCCGGGCGCGCCGCGCCCAGACCCCGGTCCAGCGCAGGGTGGTCCGGTCGGAGACTTCGAGGCGGTCGGGCGCGAGCGACTCCAGGAGGCGGGCGACCCGCCGCTTGTCCGTGAGTACGCGATAGCCGCCGGTTCCGGGCAGCAGCGGACCGGGCAGCGTGATGACCCGCCCCTGCTCGGTCGCGCGGTCGGTGGCACGCTCGCCGGGGACGATGAGCACGGGCTCGTGTCCGGCGGCCAGGTAGCCGCTGCCGAGCTCCCGCAGGGCGGTGCGCAGACCGCCCGACGCGGGGGCGACGAAGTTGGCCAGCCGTACGATGCGCAGGCTCATGCCGCCACCACCGTCCGCGCGGAGAGCACGTCGGCGTAGTGGTCGATGAGCTGGTCGCCGACCGCCGCCCAGGTGCGGCCCTCGACGGTGGCCCGCCCGGCGGCGCCGTACGCCGCCCGGAGGGCCGGATCGACGGCGAGCGCCCACACCGCGTCGCGTACGGCGTCCCCGTCGCGGGGCGGCACCAGCAGCCCCGTACGGCCGTGTGCGACCAGGTCCAGCGGTCCGCCCGCGGCGGGTGCGACGACCGGTACGCCGCTGGCCATGGCCTCCTGGACCGTCTGGCAGAAGGTCTCGAAGGGGCCGGTGTGCGCGAAGACGTCCAGGGAGGCGAAGATCCGGGCGAGTTCGTCGCCGGTGCGACGCCCGAGGAAGACAGCGCCGGGAAGCGCCTCGCGCAGGGTCGTCTCGCTGGGCCCGTCGCCCACGATCACGACGCGTACGCCTTCCAGGCCGCAGGCTCCGGCGAGCAGTTCGACCTGCTTCTCGGGGGCGAGCCGGCCGACGTAGCCGACGATCAGCTCGCCGTTCGGCGCCAGTTCGCGCCTGAGGGCCTCGTCCCGGTGCTCGGGGCGGAAGCGGACGGTGTCCACGCCGCGCGGCCACAGCCGCACCCGGGGCACACCGTGTGCCTCCAGGTCGTGCAGGGCCGCGCTGGACGGGGCGAGCGTCCGGTCGGCGGCGGCGTGGACGGAGCGTATGCGCCGCCAGGCGGTGGCTTCGCCCGCGCCCACGTACGTACGGGCGTAACCGGCGAGGTCGGTCTGGTAGACGGCGACGGCGGGGACGCCGAGCCGGGCGGCGGCCGCCATGCCGCGGACGCCGAGGATGAAGGGGCTGGCCAGGTGGACGATGTCGGCGCGGTGTTCGGTGATCGCGGCGGCGACGCGTCGGCTGGGGAGGGCGACGCGGACCTGGGGGTAGCCGGGGAGCGGTAGGGAGGGGACACGGACGACGGGGCACGGCGCGAGGGCGTCGGGCCCGTGCCCGGCCGCCGTGGCCGGGGCGACGACGAGGGGAGCGTGACCGCGATCGACGAGGTGCCGGGCGGTCTGGAGCGCGCAGTGGGCCACGCCGTTCACATCGGGGGGAAAGGATTCGGTCACGATGACGACACGCATACCCGTGTTGTCGCCGTGCTGGACGTGGCCGCGTCAACGTGGATCTTTCCTGCCGAGGAACGCCCCGTGAGCGTTGTACTGCACGCTTTTCCAGGTCGGCGCGCGGCCACATCCTCCTGACCCGCGAGTCACTTCGTGTTCATACCGCGGGTGCGTCGGGCCCGATCCGGCTGCGTACGGCTGTCTGTACTTCCGCTTCTTCGGCCGGATCCGACGCCAGCCGCCGCAACTGATCGACCACGCGCGCGTCACCGGTTTCGGCGTGTCGAGCGGCCACCTCGCGGGTCGACTCCTCGCAGTCCCACAGGCACTCGACGGCGAAGCCGGCGGGGAAGGAGGGGTCGGTGGCGGCGAGGGCGCGGGCGGCTCGCCCGCGCAGATGGGACGACGCCGTCTCCCGGTAGACATGGCGCAGTACGGGTGCGGCGCAGACAATGCCGAGGCGTCCGGCTCCGTCGACGAGGGTCCAGAGTGTGGGTGCGTCGGGGCCTTCGCCGCGTACGGCCTCACGCAGGGCGCCCAGCACCAGTTCGCTGTCCTTGGTGCCGCCCCGGCAGGCGAGCATCCGTCCCGCGGCGGCGCCGAGGGCGTCGGGCCGCCCGGCCCACCGTCGGGCCCGGTCGACGGCGGCGACACTGCGCATGCGTTCGAACGCGTCGACGGCGGCCTCCCCGACGGTCGCCGTGCCGCCGGTCGCGGCGGCCTCGATCAGATCGAGCGCGTCCGGATCGTTGCTGTCGGCGAGGTAGCGCAAGGCGGTGCAGCGGGCTCCGTCGCCACCGTCCCGGGCGGCCTGGAGAATCTCGGGCCGGTCCTCGGGTCCCGCGACGGCCGTGAGGCAGCGCGCGGCCGGCACATGGAGTGCGGCTCCGCGGTCGAGGCCCTGCTGGGCCCACTCGAACACGGCCCGCACGCTCCACCCCGGACGTGGTCCGGTGGGGCGCAGTTGCCGTTGCCATCGGTCGAAGGAGCCCTGTTCCTGGGCGGCCCGCACACGCACGGCGATGGATTCGCGGGAGTCGTCCGCCCACAGCCGCCAGGGCCGGGGCTCGAAGGCGTCGCGCACCTGGGCGACGAGCGCTGCCTCGCCCTCCGGATCGGCTGGGAAGCGGGCGAGGACGGGCACGGCGAGGGCACGCAGACCCGCGTCGTCGTCGCGCAGGGCCAGCTCGTCCAGGGCCCAGGCCCAGTTGGTGCCCGAGGCGGCGTACCTGCGCAGCAGTTCCAGGGCGTCCCGCCTGCCGTACGAGGCGAGGTGGCCGAGGACCGCGAGGGCGAGCCCCGTGCGTGACTCGCAGTCGTCGAGGATGTCCTCGGCGTCGAAGAGGTGCCGCTCGATCTCGTCGAGCTCACCGCTCAGATCGAGGTAGAGACGGGCGTAGTACAGGGAGCGGTTCTCCACCTGCCAGTCGTGGCGGGGGTCGCGCAGCACACAGTGGTTCAGTGCCGCGAGCGCTTCGGCGCGCGGTGCGGTGAGCGCGTGCAGCGTACCGTCGCCGCGGCCCCTCTGGAGCAGGCCGAGCAGCGTACCGCTGGGCGCTATGACCGGATCGAACATGGGAAACAGCCTCACATCAAGCGTCGACGCAACCGGGATCCTGCATTACCTGGCCGCGTGACAACACGTCGGAGCGCCCGCCGTTTCTTGCTTGCTGTAGACCATCTTCCTCTGCCTCTCGTCGGTGGCCCATACGGGCCGCGTCACGGCCCGCGCGGTGCGGCAACACCTGCCCAGCCATCGCGTCCGTGAATCACGACGTCATGATGACTCGGCAGTTCTTCTTGCCGCGACCGTATTTCCGGCGGCCCCGTACCGCCTCCCCCGTTTTCGGTGTTGTAGCTGGTCAGCGCGGACGGATCAGCGCGCGCCGAACAATTCGAGGAGCTCGGTCTTGCCGAACATCCGGGCGGTGTCGACGGCCGAGGGGGTGCCCGCGGCCGGGTCGGCGCCGCCGTCCAGAAGCGCGCGGATGACCGCCGCCTCACCCTTGAAGACGGCCCCCGCGAGGGGGGTCTGGCCGCGGTCGTTGATCCGGTCGGCCTCGGCGCCGCGCTCCAGCAGTGCGCTCACCGCCTCGGCGTGGCCGTGGTAGGCGGCGAGCATCACCAGCGAGTCACCGCGGTCGTTGGTGAGGTTGGCCGGAACACCCGCGTCGACGTACGCCACGAGCGCCTCGGTCTCCCCTCGGCGCGCCAGATCGAAGATCTTGGTCGCCAGCTCCACGACTTCGGGGTCGGGGGCTTCACTCATCGGCCGGACCACCTCTCACAAGGACAACGACAGCTACGTCATGGGGGACTGCGGGAGCGTACGACAGCGATGGACTGTCATGCGCAGGTCCGTACGACAGCGAAGTGTGCCGCCGTACGGGTGATTCGCCAGCGTACTGGCTCCGGCGGCACATCACCGGCGCCATCCGAGGCAAAGATCACCACAAGCCACCCGAGAGCCGACAGGGGCAACAAACCTGCCCAGGAGGCCCGGAACGACTCCGCCGACTGAATGAAATCGACCGAATTTCACTCAGTTGCACCTTTTATCGTATGGATACATCCTGTGATCCTGGAAGTACTCATGGTGACTGTCCCCGCGAACCAGGAGAGCACAAATGATTCTGTCCATGTCAGGCGTCGTCCTGCTCGGCATCATCGTCTTCCTTTTCTTCCGCAAGGACGGACTCAAGGCGTCGCACGCCTGTGTGTCCTCGCTCTTCGGCTTCTACCTCGCCAGCACGGCCATCGCGCCGAGCATCAAGGCGGGCGGGGAGAGCCTGGCGAGCCTCCTCGGCGGGATCAAGTTCTGACGTCCCTGCCCATCGCACGCACCTTCAGGAGACAGCAGTGGCCCGGCGCCCTCTCCCCCGCATCCTCAGCAACGGCAGCGCACAGATCGCCCGAAGCCGGGAGCTGGCCCGAACGGCAGCCGACAGCGCCACCGACGTCCTCCACCCACTGATCACGGTCACCCGTGGACTGCGCCGGCTGGCAGCCGCCGGCGGGCGCAAGTGGGCCGCCACCCCCAAGGACCGGCGCGGGCCGCTGCTGTTCCTGGTGGCCTCGGTGATCCTGGTCGTGGCGCTGGTGCCGTACGGACCGCTGCTCGCCGCCATCACCCTGATGGCGGCGGCAGCGTGGACAGGCCGCCAGCCGGTCTCGTCGGAGCCCACGGGCCCCGACGAAGCGCAGATCCAACGGCTCCAGTCGTTGTACGACGCCCTCGTCCCGTACTTCTCCGTGGCCGAGGACCCGGCCCCTCTGTACGCCCACGGCGGCGACTGGGAGAAGGCCTTCCCCACGCACGACTTCGACGACGACGGGCGCGTGTCCCGGCTGCTCATCCGCTACCCGGCGTACTTCACGGACGGCGAGGCGGAGTCCCGGACCCGGATCGAGCAGCTTCTGCACGCCAAGTCGGGCCGCGGTCGCGAGTACCACTTCGACTGGGACGAGGAGGGCAACGAGCTCACCGTCACCGTCCTCCCGCCGCTCCCCACCGACATCGCCGCCCAGCGATTCGTCACCTCACCCGGCGAGACGGTCCTTGGCTTCACCGGCCCGGCCGACGTCCAGCGCACCCTCCCCCTCACCTACGGTGAGGAACAGCGCGACGTTCCCCCGGTCGTCTGGCGCACCGGCATCCGCTCCACCGAGCCGCATCTGCTGATCGCCGGCGATCCCGGCAGCGGCACGACCACGCTCGTGCGCTCCATCGCGCTCCAGGCCCTTCAGTACGGCGATGTCGTCATCGTCGAGGGCGGCGGCACCGGCGAGTACGCGTGCCTGACCGGCCGGGCCGGCGTCCTCGCCGTCGAGTCCGGCCTCGCCGGGGCGCTCGCGAGTCTGGAGTGGGCCGCGAACGAGACGGAGCGGCGGCTGATCTCCGCCAACCGTGCGCGGCAGGCGGGGCACCCCGCCCCCGACGACACCAAGAACCCCCTGTGGATCCTGCTCGACCGGCCGAGCGCGCTCGGCCACTTCGCCGCCGCCGACGGCCGCAACGATCCCCAGGCACTCCTTCAGGTCCCGCTCCGGCACGGGCGCGCGGCGGGCGTCACGGTCGTCATCGCCGAGCAGTTCGAGGATCTAGAGGCGCTCAGCGAGGCCGTGCAGCAGCACACCCGCGCGCGCGTGGTCCTCGGTCCGGCGTCTCCGGTCCAGCTGGAAGCCGTCCTCGGCGCGCCGCCGCACACCACTCCTACGCGGGATGTGCCCCCCGGCCGCGGGTACGCCCGGCTGGGCACGGGTCCCGTCCTGCGCCTCCAGGTTCCGGCTACGCCGGACCCCTACGACGACGCCACCAGCGAGACCCATCGACGCGCCGTCCTCGACCTGCTGCCGGAACGCACGACTCCGGCGGAGGCGGACCCGGTCCCTGTGGAGGCCGCGGTGGCGGAGGGCTGAGCGGGCTCCCCGGTTGTGGAGTTCGGCTGCGGGTGAGTGGGGGCTGGTCGCGCAGTTCCCCGCACCCCTGGGCGGGGGCGGCGGCACGGGCCCCCACCGGCCCGCGGCCGACGAACCCACCCGGGGTCCGGTCGGCTGCTAGGCCACGAACGTGCGGGGGGTTTCGTTGCCCCCGGTCGCGCCCGCTTTCACCAAGTGCGCCGCCGCGGCCAACCGGACCGCCGCCTCCTCGGCCACCGCACCCCCCACGGTGAACGGCAGCCGCACATACCCTTCGAAGGCGCCGTCGACCCCGAACCGCGGCCCGGAGGGCACCCGTACCCCCACCCGTTCGCCCACCTCGGCGATCCGCGAGCCGGACAGCCCGCCGGTGCGCACCCACAGCGTCAGCCCGCCCCGCGGAACGACGAACTCCCAGTCCGGCAGCTCACGGCGCACCGCGGCGACGAGCGCGTCCCGGTTCTCCCGGGCCTGCGCACGCCGGATCTCCACCGCCCGCTCCCATCCCCCGGTGCTGAACAGCCAGTTCACGGCCAACTGCTCCAGCACCGGCGTTCCGAGGTCGGCGTACGCACGCGCGGCGACGAGGCTGCGGATGACATCGGGGGCCGCACGGACCCACCCGATCCGCATCCCCGCCCAGAACGCCTTGCTGGCCGACCCCACGGTGATGACCGTGGACCCGGAGGGGTCGAAGCCGCACACGGGGCGGGGCATCGACAGCCCCTCCTCCAAATACAGCTCGCTCATCGTTTCGTCGACCACCAGTACGGTCCCCGCGGACCGCGCCGCGTCCACCAGGCGGCGCCGCTGGTCCTCGTCCGCGAGGGCTCCCGTCGGGTTGTGGAAGTCGGCGACGACGTATGCGAGCCGGGGCGCGGCGTCGCGCAGGACCTGGCGCCAACGCTCCACGTCCCATCCGGCGAGCCCCTCGGCCATGGCGACGGGGACGAGCCGGGCGCCCGCCTCCCGCATCAGCTGGAGGATGTTGGCGTAGGAGGGGGACTCGACGGCGATGCGTTCGCCGCGCCCGGCGAAGAGATGACAGATGGCGTCGATGGCCCCCATCGCGCCGGTCGTCACCATGATCTGCTCGGGCATGGTCGGAATGCCGCGCGCGGTATACCCCTCGGCAATCATCGCGCGCAGCGCGGGCAGCCCCGCCGGATAGTCGCCGTGCGTGTGCGCGTACGGTGGCAGCTCCTCCAGGGCGCCCTGCACGGCACGGGTGAGCCAGGGCTCCGGGGCGGGGAGTGACGCGCAGCCGAGGTCGATCATGGAGCCGAGGGCCTCGGGCGGCAGCGGTTCGAGGCCGCGCGCGGGCAGCGGGTTCCCGGCGGGGACGGCGGTCCAACTGCCCGCTCCCCTGCGGGACTCCAGGAACCCTTCGCCGCGCAGCGCCTCGTAGGCCGCGGCGACCGTCGTACGGCTGACAGAGAGGGACAGCGCGAGCTCCCGCTCGGCGGGCAGCCGCGCGGCGACCGGAACCCGGCCTTCGAGGACGAGCAGCCGGATGCCGTCGGCGAGTGCGCGATAGGCGGGCGGACGGCGGGTGCCGGGCCCCGCGGGGCGCTCCTGCTGGGAGTTGAGCAGCCGGGCGAGCTGCGCGGCACCCATCGCCGAAGTCCACTGCGTCATGATTCCCAGTCCACCTTCCTCGGATTGGCCTTGGATGGCGCCTTCCTTCAGGCCACAGAATGTCACGAGCCAGGCCACTATCACCACCGCGGGTCATCACGGGCCATCACAGGTCATCACCACAGGGGGCACCTCTTGTCCACACACGCCGACTCCCCACACCGGGAACACAAGGGATCCGGGCGACGGCTTCCTCGTCGTCTCGCCCAGCTGTACGTGGGCCTCGCGCTGTACGGCGCGAGTTCGGCCCTGCTGGTGGAGTCGGGCCTCGGCCTGGAGCCCTGGAACGTGCTGCACCAGGGGCTCGCCGAACTGACGGGTCTGACGATCGGCGTGGTGTCGATCTTCGTGGGCGCGGCGGTGCTGCTCCTGTGGATCCCGCTGCGCCAGCGCCCGGGCCTCGGCACGGTCTCCAACGTGTTCGTGGTCGGTATCGCCATGGACGGCACCCTCGCCCTGGTGCCGGACGCCCACACCTTGGCCGTACGGATTCCGCTGCTCGTGGCGGGCATCGTGCTGAACGGCGTGGCGACGGGCCTCTACATCTCGGCCAGCTTCGGCCCTGGTCCCCGTGACGGTCTGATGACGGGCCTGCACCGGCGTACCGGGCGCTCGGTGCGGCTGGTGCGCACGGTCCTGGAGGTGGCGGTCGTCGCGACCGGATTCGCGCTCGGCGGCACGGTCGGCATCGGCACGGTGCTGTACGCCGTGGCGATCGGGCCGCTCGCCCAGCTCTTCCTGCGTGTGTTCGCCGTCCGCCCGGCACCGGGCGGCAGCACCGTCGTTGCCGCCGGTCAACCGGAGCGAGCGATACTTCCAGGGTGAGCCCGCGCATACGCCACCCGTACCTCGACCACCCCGGTCCGATCCCCTTCGCCCACCGGGGCGGCGCGGCGGACGGCCTGGAGAACACCGTCGCCCAGTTCCGCCGCGCGGTGGAAGCGGGCTACCGCTACATCGAGACGGATGTGCACGCGACGTCGGACGGCAAGCTCGTCGCCTTCCACGACGTGACCCTGGACCGGGTGACGGACGGCGCGGGCCGGATCGCGGACCTCCCCTGGGAGGACGTGCGCCACGCGCGCGTGGCGGGCAAGGAACCGGTCCCCCTCTTCGAGGAACTCCTCGAAACCTTCCCCGACGTCCGCTGGAACGTCGACGTCAAGGCCGAGCCCGCCCTCCACCCCCTGCTGAACCTCATCGGCCGCCTGGACGCCTGGGACCGCGTCTGTGTCGGCTCGTTCTCCGAGGCGCGGGTCTTCCGCGCCCAGCGTCTGGCCGGACCTCGTCTGGCGACCTCGTACGGCACCAAGGGGGTCCTGGGGCTGCGGCTACGCTCGTACGGCATCCCGGCCGCGCTCCGCGACTCGGCGATCGCCGCCCAGGTACCCGAGTCCCAGTCGGGCGTGCCGGTGGTCGACCGGCGCTTCGTGCGCGCCGCCCACGCGCGCGGCCTGCAGGTCCACGTGTGGACGGTCAACGAACCCGATCGGATGCACCGGCTCCTGGACCTGGGCGTCGATGGCATCATGACCGATCACATCGACACGCTGCGCAGGGTCCTGGAGGACCGGGGCACCTGGGTCTGAGCCCTCTCGCGCGGTCCGTTCAGCGGGAAGCGAGGGGCACGGGTGGGCACCGAAACCGTGCGGGCACAGGAGACCGACGAGGTCACCGAACGGCGGCGCGAGCAGCGCGGCTGGTACTTCTACGACTGGGCGTGCTCCGTCTACTCGACGACCGTGCTCACCGTGTTCCTGGGCCCCTATCTCACGTCCGTCGCCAAACACGCGGCGGACGCGGACGGCTTCGTCCATCCGCTGGGCATCCCGGTCCGCGCCGGCTCCTTCTTCGCCTACTCGGTCTCGGCGTCCGTCATTCTGTCGATCTTCGTGATGCCGATGGCGGGCGCGGCCGCCGACCGCACCGGCCGCAAGAAGCCCCTGCTCGCGCTCTGCGCCTATCTCGGCGCCACGGCCACCACGGGCATGTTCTTCCTGGACGGCGACCGCTATCTGCTCGGCGGTCTGCTGCTGATCGTCGCCAATGCCTCGGTGGCCGTGTCGATGGTGCTGTACAACTCCTACCTGCCGCAGATCGCCCCGCCCGAGGAACGTGACGCGGTCTCGTCCCGCGGCTGGGCCTTCGGCTACGCGGCCGGCTCGCTCATGCTGGTCGTGAACCTGGTCCTGTACTCGGCCCACGACTCCTTCGGTGTCTCCGAGTCGACGGCCGTCCGCATCTGTCTGGCCTCGGCGGGCGTCTGGTGGGGTGCCTTCACCCTCGTGCCGCTGAAGCGGCTGCGCGACCGGCCCACGGCATCCGCGGGTCAGGCGTCGGGACACGGATGGCGGCAACTGGCGGCCACCGTTCGCGACATGCGGGGCAAACCACTCACCCTCGCCTTCCTGTTCGCCTACCTCGTCTACAACGACGGCATCCAGACGGTCATCTCGCAGGCGTCGGTGTACGGATCGGAGGAGCTGGGCCTGAGCCAGTCCACCCTGATCGTCGCCGTGCTGCTGGTGCAGGTGCTCGCGGTCGGGGGCGCCCTGGGGATGGGACGGCTCGCACGGACGTACGGCGCGAAGCGCACGATCCTCGGCTCGCTCGTCGCCTGGACCGTGACGCTGGGCGCCGGGTACTTCCTGCCGGCGGGCGCGCCTGTCTGGTTCTTCGTCCTGGCCGCCGGCATCGGCCTGGTCCTGGGCGGCAGCCAGGCGCTCTCGCGCTCACTGTTCTCCCATCTGGTTCCGAGCGGGAAGGAGGCCGAGTACTTCTCCGCGTACGAGATGAGCGACCGGGGGATGAGCTGGCTCGGCCCGCTTCTGTTCGGTTTGACCTACCAGCTGACGGGAAGTTATCGGGACGCGATCATCTCGCTCGTGGCCTTCTTCGTCATCGGATTCGTGCTGCTGGCGAGGGTTCCGGTGCGGCAGGCCGTGCACGACGCGGGTAATCCCGTACCGGACACGATTTAGCACCTGAGGCCAAAGGCCGGTAGTGTACGCGTTTGGCCTGCCAGGCGTACCGTTACTGCGCGTCAAAGATACTGAAGCGTTGGGTGACATCTGCTGCCAGATGTGACAAACCGGGCGCCGGTGGGTACAACAAGGGGCGGCTACGACGGCGACGCATGACCCGGAACGGGAATCTTTACCGCCGACCGGACGTTGACCGGATGACGACGACAGCGACACCTGTCCTGTGGGCGACAAGCCCGGGAGGCACGATTCATGAGTGAGCGAGCTCTTCGCGGCACGCGCCTCGTGGTGACCAGCTACGAGACGGACCGCGGCATCGACCTGGCCCCGCGCCAGGCCGTGGAGTACGCATGCGAGAAGGGGCATCGGTTTGAGATGCCCTTCTCGGTCGAGGCGGAGATTCCGCCGGAGTGGGAGTGCAAGGTCTGCGGGGCCCAGGCACTCCTGGTGGACGGCGACGGCCCTGAGGAAAAGAAGGCCAAGCCCGCGCGTACGCATTGGGACATGCTGATGGAGCGGCGCACCCGAGAGGAGCTCGAAGAGGTCCTCGAGGAGCGCCTGGCCGTTCTGCGCTCCGGCGCGATGAACATCGCGGTGCATCCGCGGGACAGCCGCAAGTCCGCGTAGCCCCTCCGGGGGTTGGGCGGCATACCACGCACTCAGCCGCGAGCGCCGTACGCAAGTCGTACGGGGCCCGCGGCTCTGTGCGTTGTGCGCGTGGCGGTGCCCCCGGCCCGAGCCCGTGGGTTTCCACCCGCGGGCCGGTGGGGGCTGGTCGCGCAGTTCCCCGCGCCCCTGAAGGGGCGCGATGGCCGGCGCCGGTTAGCGGTTCAGTGGCGGATACGGGCCCGGGTCCGCCGCCGGGTTCTCTTCCCTGATGACCTCGCCCTGGACGACCTTGCCGTCGGGGCGATGGATGCGGGCCTGCTGGAAGGCGTCACCGACGCTGCCCGGCGAGGCCTCGCGGATCTTGCGGTCGATGGTGCGCTCGGCGTAACGGCTCAGGGCCTTCTGGACGGGCGGGATCAGCAGGAGCAGGCCCAGCGCGTCGGAGATGAGCCCGGGGATCATCAGGAGCAGACCGCCGAGCATCATCAGCCCGTTGCCGTTGCCGCCCCCGCTCGTGGGGGCCACACCGCTCTGCTGCTGTTGCAGCGTCTCGGTGAGGTTGCGGAAGGCACGACGGCCGGCCCGCTTGATGACCACGGAACCGAGGACGAAACCGGCGACCAGCAGCAGGAAGACCGCGAAACCGCTCGCCGCGCCCGCGACCACGGTCAGGAGCCAGATCTCCAGCACCAGCCAGACGGCGATGCCGAGCGGCAGGTAGGTGCGCAGCCGGGATCGCCGCGGCCGCGCGGGGTATGTGGGAGTCGGTGCGCCAGTCGTCATGCACCCAGTGTGCCTGGGCACAGCTCAGTATGGGATAAGCGGATGATCAGCCGTAGCTGTGGGGTGAAGTGAGGGCGAAGTGCGAGTGGGGGCGACCCACCCGGGCCGCCCCCACTCCACGAGGTGCTCCTACGACGTGCGCTTCCGGCCGGTGATCCGGCCGACCCGCTCCCCCACGCCCCACGTGGTGACCCGCCACAGTGCCTCCACGAGGATGTCGCGGCTCATCTTGGAGTCGCCGAGCTCGCGCTCGACGAAGGTGATGGGCACCTCGACGACGTGGAAACCGGACTTGACCGCGCGCCGGGCCAGGTCCACCTGAAAGCAGTACCCCTGGGACGCGACTTCACCGAGTCCGAGACCTTCGAGCGTCTCGCGGCGGAAGGCGCGGAAGCCTCCGGTGACGTCCCGGATCGGCACGTCGAGCATGAGCCGGGAGTACATGCTGCCGCCGCGCGAGATGAACTCGCGGGACTTGGGCCAGTTCACGACCCGCCCGCCCGGCACCCAGCGCGACCCCAGCACGAGGTCGGCGCCCTTGAGCGCGGTCAGCAGCCGGGGCAGTTCCTCGGGCTGGTGCGAGCCGTCCGCGTCCATCTCCACGAGGACGCCGTAGCCGTGCTCCATGCCCCAGGCGAAGCCCGCGAGATACGCGGCGCCCAGGCCTTCCTTGCCCTTGCGGTGCAGCACCTGGACATGGTCGTCCTCGGCGGCCAGCTCGTCGGCGAGCTTGCCCGTGCCGTCCGGGCTGTTGTCGTCCGCCACGAGAACGTGTGCATCGGGCACCGAGGCTCGTACCCGGCCGACGATCTTCTTGATGTTCTCCGCCTCGTTATAGGTCGGGATGATCACCAAGGCCGTGCCGAGCGGGCCGAACTGCCTCCCCTTGGCTCCTGCCGCGAGGGTCCCGTCGCCGTCGTTCACTACTGCCCCTTCATGTCCGTACGCAGGGGTCCACCATAGTGGCCGCAGCCTGCACTGACGCGTCGGCGCGTTAGTACGGGGGTGTCGATTCGGCAAGAGCCGGGTAAGAGAGAGCCCGCCGCGCCGGAGCACCGTACTGCGGATCGGGGCCCGGCGCCCTTCGGGCCGACCTGGGACCCGCTGGCTGCGGGTCGACCGAAAGCCGTTGTCTACTGGACGTCCGGGCCCCACCCGGGTCACACCCTTCCGACAGGCATGAACGTTCCCTCGCCGTCGCACTGGCGCTGAGCCTGGCTCCCAGTGGTGGTGCGCCGGTGCGGCACACCACCCCTGACCCAGCGGCGCTCCGGCGACTGCGTGGAAGTTCTCCGGTCGGACGTCCGGTGGTGGACCCGGCCGAACCTACCGGCCCCCCGAGGCCAGCTGTCAACACTCGTCTGACCTGCTGGTTTTCCCTCAATTGCCTGGTCAGCGCGGAGGATGCGCAGGTCGCGCGACGGGGCGGCGACGGATGATCACCGCAGCGCCACCCCGGGAGATCACTCGCCCGGCCGTACGAAGACCGGCCGCCCGCCGACGACCGTGCGCAGGCACACCGGCAGGTCGCCGCCGGGGCTCAGATCGGGCAGTCCAGGAGTACCCGAACGAGGGTCGGTCGACCAGCGGGCGACGCGGTCGTCGGGGGCCTGCACGACCAGTTCCTCGGTGCGCCACACGGCGTAGTCGGCGGGCGCACCCGGCACCAGGACTCCCGCGTCGTCCCGTCCGATCGCCCGCCACCCGCCGCGCGTATGCGCCGTGAACGCGGCGCGCACGGAGACCCGGTGCTCCGGCGTGCGGTGGAACGCGGCGGCGCGCACGGTGCCCCACGGGTCGAGGGGGGTGACGGGGCTGTCGGAACCGAAGGCCAGCGGCACACCGGTGCGCAGCAGGGCCGCGAACGGGTTGAGGGCGCGGGCCCGCTCGGCGCCCAGGCGCTGGGCGTACATGCCGTCCTCGCCGCCCCACAGCGCGTCGAAGGCGGGCTGCACGGAGGCGGTGAGGCCGAGTTCGGCGAAGCCGGCGATGGTCTCCGGGGTGAGCATCTCGGCATGCTCGACGCGGTGCCGGGCGGCGCGCACGCGGGCCAGGCCGACCTTCTCGGCGGCTGCGCGTACTCCCTCGACCACGGCGGTCACGGCGGCGTCCCCGATGGCGTGGAAGCCCGCCTGGAGGCCCACCTCGGTGCAGGCGACCACATGCGCGCAGACGGCGGCGGCGTCCAGGTAGGCGGTGCCGGTGTGGTCGGCGTCGGCGTACGGCTGGTGCAGGCAGGCGGTGTACGAACCCAGGGACCCGTCGACGAAGAGGTCGCCCGCGGCGCCGATCGCGCCCAGCGCCCGGGCCTTTTCGACATCCTGTTCGGCCCAGTAGCCGACGACCCGGGGGCCGACTTCCTCGGCGGCGAGGCGCAGCAGTCCGGTGAAGTCGTCCTCGGAGGAGATCTCCGGGCCCGCGCACTCGTGCACGGATCCGATGCCGAGCGAGGCGGCGTGGGCGAGCGCGGCGCGCTGGGCCTCGGTGCGCTGGGCCGGCGTGACGGCGCCGAGCGCGGCGGCGCGCACGGCGTGGTGGGCATCCCGGGTCAGGGGGCCGTCGGCGGCGTACCCCGCTCGTGCGGTGACCCCCGGGACCAGGTCCAGGAGCGCGGTGGTGACCACGGCGGAGTGCACGTCGATGCGGGAGAGGTAGAGCGGACGGCCGCCTGCCGCCTCGTCGAGTTCGGCGCGCGTCGGGGGGCGGCCGCCGGACCAGCGGGCCGCGTCCCAGCCATGGCCGAGCAGCACCCGGTCGGCGGGGCGGGCGGCGGCGAACTCGCGTACGAGGGCGAGGGCGGCGTCCAGGGAGGGCGCGTCGGACAGGTCGAGGCCGGTGAGCGCGAGCCCGGTGGAGGTGGTGTGGACGTGGGCGTCGGTGAACGCCGGGGTGACCAGTGCGCCTTCCAGGTCCACGACCTCGGCGACCCCGTCGGCGAAGGCGTCGGCTGCGCCTTCCGAGCCGACCCAGGCGATCTGTCCGCGTTCGACGACCATCGCGGTGGCGAAGGGATCGGCGGGACTGTGGACTTCTCCACCGCGCAACAGCACGGTGTCCGACGTGGCGGTGCTCTCACTCATGGGGAACAGTCTCGCGCCTGCCGGTGTGCGGTCGGTCCCCGGGTGGGTCAGATGCGGGGCGGGCGCGCCTCGTACGGCGTCGACAGCACCACGGTCGTGCGGGTCGACACGCCTGCCAGGGTGCGCAGGCGGGCGAGGAGCTCCTCCAGTTCGTGCGGGGTCGAGACCCGTACCTTCAGGATGTAGTTCTCGTCGCCCGCGACGCTGTGGCAGGCCTCGATCTCGGGCACGTCGGCGAGGCGTTCCGCGATGTCGTCGGGGGCGCTCGGGTCGAACGGTTTCACCGAGATGAACGCGGTCATGGGCAGCCCGACGGCCTCGGGGTCCACGACCGCGGCATAGCCGCGGATGACACCGCGCTGTTCGAGCCGACGCACCCGCTGGTGCACGGCGGACGTGGACAGGCCCGTAGCCTTGCCCAGGTCGGTGTAACTCATCCGCCCGTCTGCGACGAGCAGCTGCACGATCTGTCGGTCCAGCTCCTCCATGACGCAAGAACCTACAGGGCCCTTGATCTCGTCGGATACCTCAGCGGCGCAGGTCATACCCGCTTTGTGATGTGGCAGAGTGCTGACTGTGAACCGCCTGGTGGACAAATCCACCGCGCCGGGCACCTGCGGGCGGCATGTGACGAACGACACAGTGCCGCAACCGGGTCCGTGATGTTCTCGTGATTACCGCAGAGACGGGACGGGAAATGCTTGCTGTGGTCGAGGCCGCAGCGCCTTGTCGGCCCACCCGAGGGGGAGAATCCCATGCAGAGTCTTAAGCGCCCTGGTCGTCCCGCATCCAGGCGGCCCAAGCTGGTCGTCGAACCCGAGCCGGAGGGCGTCGAACCCGACGCCGTCGACGGTGAGGAGTTCGACGCCTACGACACCTTCGAGATGTACCGGGTGATCTGCCCGGACTGCGCCCAGTCCATCGCGCTCCTCGCGGACGAGGAGCGCCTGCCCGAGCACGCGCTGTGCGCCTCGCCGTGGAACCCGTTCGGGCTGACGGTCTGCGCCGGCACGGGCCGCGCGGCGGGCGACGCCCGTCCCGCCGACGAGTCGGTGGAGCCTCAGGAGCAGGACACCGCCCTTCTGTTGACGCTCCCTCAGGGACTCGACTGGCGGACGCAGCCGTTCTCGCACGTCGGCGGCCCGGCCTCGCGCCCGATGCGGGTCCCCGAGATGCGCCGTCAGGCCGCCTGACCGGCCCTCGCGTTCAGCGACCGGCCGCCGGTCCCTCCCAGTAACTGCCCTGCACCATGGCTCGCAGGCTGCCGTGGTGCAGGATCAGTGTGTCCGGGTCCGGCGGTACGGCGACCTCGCCGAAGTGCACCTGGCGGTAGGCGACGCGCAGCATGACGATCGCGTGCCGCAGTGCCGCGTACAGCGTGTAAAAGTCCATGTCCCGGGGTGTGTGGCCAGTGAGTTCGGCATAGCGCCGCTCGACGCGGTCACGGCGCAGGAAGTCGGGCAGTCCGCGCTGGCCGAAGCTCTCCGTCAGGTCCTGGAAGAAGCGGTGCAGATAGACCGTCCAGCCGAGGTCGACCTCGCGCGGGGCCAGGGCCGCCATCTCCCAGTCGAGGACGGCCGCGGGTGCGAACCCGTCGTAGACGACGTTCCCGATGCGCGCGTCGCCCCAGTTGAGCACCGCCTCGCCCTCGTCGCGCGGCCACAGCTCGTCGAGCCGGTCGAAGGCGCTCTCTATCAAGGGTGAGCGTGACAGTCCGTCAATCACCCATGCGTAGTAGGCGCGTTGGGCCTCGACATGGCGACGGAGGGGACTGCCCGCACCCGGGAGGGTCAGGAAGGCGGCTTCCGGCGGCGGGACCTGGTCGTGCAGCCGGGCGAGGAGACCCACCGAGGCCGCCTCCAGCCGTTCGCGTTCCTGGTCGCTCGCCGCGTGCAGCCAGTTCCCCTCGTACGTGTAGGGCATGACGTCCGGCGGCACGCGCCCCTCGACCCGTTCCATGACGAAGAACGGCGCGCCCAGCGGGCCGGGGTCCTCCTCCAGCCACAGCACCCGCGGTACGGGGAGATCGGTGCGCTCGGCGACCAGTCTCATCGTGCGGTACTGGCGGGGCATGTCGTAGACGGGGAAGACGGTGTACGCAGCCGGGTCCGCCGCCAGCCTCAACGCGCAGGCGGACAGCGGCGGTCCGGGGTGCTCGATGTCGAAGAGCAGGGTCTCGCTGGACATGCCGTTGGACTCGGGGACGGTGATGTCGGCCGCCTTGGCGCCCGGGAGGCGGGCGCTGAGCCAGGCGGTCAGCCGGCGGCCCAGTTCCTCCGGGTCGCGGGTGGTCGTGCGCGGGCGCGGTGCCGTGGCCATCTCATTCCCCCTCAGGGCGCGACCGAGTCGAAGCCGGTGAAGCCGCTCGGGTCGTGGCGGCCGAACGAGCCGTGTTCGAAGATCCCGTGGCCGACCTGCCCGTCCAGCGTGCAGCGGGCCGCGTGGTCGATCACCCCGTATGCGGCGCGGGGGTGCGCGGCCGGGTCGGAGAGGTCGTAGGCGCGGCGGTCGGTCCAGTCGCGCCCGACCCAGGTGCCGTGCTGCCAGTCGTCGGCGGGCGGATAGCCGGCGCCGACGGCGAGCGGGGAGGAGGTGAGCACCTCCACGTCCAGCTCCATGGGCTTGCGGTCCCCCGGGCGGGTGAGGTGGATGACGGCGGACGTGGGGTGGCGGCTGCCGGAGCGATAGGTGATGTCGGCCTGGGGCCAGCCGAGTTGCAGGTCGCGCTCCCCGTTGCGTACGAGCGTCGCGTCGTTCAGCGTCCGGTAGCCGTCGGCGTCCTCCTGGACGACGACCATCAGGAACCGGTCCTCGAACCGGACCGGGCACCACAGCCAGTGGAAGCCCTCCGTCGGGTTCTCCTCCGCGAGCCGGCCGCCCTCCTCCCCCGGGATCGGGCGCACGCCCCAGCTGCGGTCGCGGGTGCCGCTCCAGCGGCCGCCCTCCAGGCGTATCTCCTCGCCGCCGATCCGGATCCAGCCCTCGCAGTGCCCCGCCTGCACGAAGCGTTTGCCCTCCAGCGTGAGCCGGCCGCCGCGCCGCTGGAGGTGGTGCGGCTCCCACAGGGCCGGGAAGTCCGCCGTCCAGGTGATCTCGTACGACAGTCCCTCCGGGTCGGCGGGATCGGCCGCGCAGCTCAGCACGAAGGTCTGCAGGGGGCGCTCGACGAGGATGCGCAGCGGGCCGACGGCGAGGCGCATCCGGTCGTCCCCGAGCGCGTCCGAGGCGCGCACGGCGTGCAGGCGGTCACCGAGGCGCAGGGTGGCGTACGCGTCGACGACCCCGACATTCGGATAAACGCCGAGCCCCAGGATCAGCAGCGCCCGGCCCTGGTGGTCGAAGACATGGAAGATGCAGCGGTCGTAGGCGTTCCGGTCCCCGGTCGCAAGGTCCCTCATGGACAGGGGCACCTGGTGGACGGGGTACTCGTCGAGGGCAACGGGGCGGTCGTCGGGCACGGCAAGCCTCCCTGGGGGCATGGCGGTTGACGTCCCCCGGAAGGGTGCGGCCCCCGGCGGCGCCAGTTGACGGTACGTCAGATGGCGGCCCGGGGCCAGACACCCGCACGTCGGGGCGCCCCCCGTACGGACCCACCGCGAACCCACGCTCGATTACGCGGACGGGTGACCTGGCCGCTCACCCGCGCGTTGCCCCGGTATGACCCCCACATACGCGGCGACCGAGCGGCCTCGCCGGATCTTCGTCCCGGCTCCGGCAGAATCGGTTCGGCCGGCAGCCGCCGCGCCGCCGGCCCAGGATCCCCCCATCTACCGCGCGCTGATCCGCGCCTGGGCCGAACGCGGCCGCACGCTGCCGGGGCGCCACGACCCGGAGTGGGTCCGGCTGACGGCGCCACCGGTCCTGTACGGCTACGGGCAGTTCAGTGTGACTCCGGCCCCGCGAGGTGACGGGCGATGACCATCCGCTGGATCTGATTGGTGCCCTCGACGATCTGGAGGACCTTGGCCTCGCGCATATAGCGCTCGACCGGGAAGTCCGCGGTGTAGCCGTACCCGCCGAGCACCTGGACGGCGTCCGTGGTGACCTTCATCGCCGTGTCCGTGCACAGCAGCTTCGCCATGGCGGCCTGCTTGGCGAAGGGCCGCCCCGCGTCGCGCAGCCGTGCCGCGGCCAGGTAGAGCGCCCGGCCCGCCTCGATCCGCGTCGCCATGTCCGCGAGCATGAAGCGCAGGCCCTGGAAGTCGGAGATCGGCCGGCCGAACTGCTCACGCCCGGTCGCGTACGCGACGGCCTCGTCGAGGGCCGCCTGCGCGACGCCGATGGCGCAGGCCGCGATGCCGAGCCGGCCGGAGTCGAGCGCGGCGAGGGCGATCGCGAAGCCCTGCCCCTCGTCGCCGATGCGCCGGCCGTCGGACACCCGTACGCCGTCGAAGTGGACCTGCGCGGTGGGCGAGCCCTTCATGCCCATCTTCTTCTCGGGCGGGGCGGCGCTCAGCCCCTCGGCGTGGCCGGGCACCAGGAACGCGGTGATGCCGCGCGGGCCCGCGCCGCCGCTGCGGGCGAGCACGGTGTAGAAGTCGGCGACGCCGCCATGCGTGATCCAGGCCTTGGTGCCCGTGATCGCCCACTCTCCCCCGCTCCCGGCCTCTCCCCCGCCATCCCGGACGGCCTTCGTCCGCAGGGAGGCGGCGTCCGAGCCGGAGGACGGCTCAGACAGGCAGTAGGCCCCCAGGAGGCCGCCATCGAGCATCGCGGGCAGGTGCTCGGCCCGCTGTTCCTTGGTGCCGTAGTTCGCCACTGCATGACAGGAGAGGGTGTGCACGCTGACGCCGAGGCCGACGGTGAGGCGGGCCATGGCGAGCTCTTCGAGGACCTGGAGGTAGACCTCGTACGGCTGGTCACCGCCGCCGTACTGGGAGTCGTACGGCAGCCCGAGCAGTCCGGAATCGGAGAGCAGGCCGAATATCTCGCGCGGGAATCGTCCGGCGTCCTCCTCCTCGGCCGCCTTCGGGGCTATCTCGCGCTGCGCGATGTCACGGACGAGAGAGATCAGATCCCGGGCATCATCCGTGGGCAGTTGACGGTCCACCGGCTGCGGGGCGCGGTCGGGCATGGCGACGCTCTCCTCCCTGTCGGGCGCATCGGCGCACGCGCGCCAGGGGTGGGGCGGCGGCGCCGGGTCTCACGGCCCAGCCGATGCTGCCGTTCCAGGGTGGAGAACGGCCTGATCAGCGGCTGTGGCGCTGTGAGTATGCCCGCTCGGGGGCACCGAGTCACCAGTTAACGACCGCTTACCGGAAGAAAGGGGAACCGATCCGACCGCTCCGCCCAATTGGTCCGAACCATTGACGCACTGGTCTAGTCCTCCTACTGTTCCGTCAACGCCTCACCGCGTTCATGCCAAACGGCACGCGCAGGTCCCAGCACGCCTCCCCCACACTCCCCTCCCCCACGAGGAGAACCGATGCTCCGACCGCACCGCCCCCGCTTCCGAGCGCTCCTGTCCGCCGCCTGTTGCGCCGCCCTCGGCGCCACACTGCTCGCCGGCGCGGGCACGGCCACCGCGACCACCGCGGCCCCCTCGGCCCAGGAGGCCGCCGGTTCCAAGGTCGTCGGCTACTTCACGGAATGGGGCGTCTACGACCGGAACTACCACGTCAAGAACGTCGAGACGTCCGGCTCGGCCGCCAAGCTCACTCACATCAACTACGCCTTCGGCAATGTCACCGGCGGCAAGTGCGCCATGGGCGACGCCTACGCGGCGACCGACAAGGCGTACACCGCCGACCAGTCGGTGGACGGTGTCGCCGACACCTGGGACCAGCCCCTGCGCGGCAACTTCAACCAGTTGCGCAAGCTGAAGAAGAAGCACCCGAACCTCAAGGTCCTCTGGTCCTTCGGCGGTTGGACCTGGTCGAGCGGCTTCGGCGAGGCCGCCAAGAACCCGGCCGCGTTCGCGCAGTCCTGCTACGACCTGGTCGAGAACTCCAAGTGGGCGGACGTCTTCGACGGCATCGACATCGACTGGGAGTACCCGAACGCCTGTGGCAACACCTGCGACACCAGCGGCAGGGCGGCCTTCAAGAACGTGATGGCGGCACTGCGGGCGAAGTTCGGCTCCGGCAACCTGGTCACCGCGGCGATCACGGCGGACGCCACCGCGGGCGGCAAGATCGACGCGGCGGACTACGCGGGCGCGGCGCAGTACGTCGACTGGTACAACCCGATGACGTACGACTTCTTCGGCGCCTGGGACGCGACCGGCCCCACGGCTCCGCACTCTCCGCTGAACTCGTACACCGGTATCCCCAAGGCGGGTTACCACACCTCCGCCACGATCGCGAAGCTCAAGGGCCTGGGCATCCCGGCCTCGAAGCTGCTGCTGGGCATCGGCTTCTACGGGCGCGGCTGGACCGGCGTCACCCAGGCGGCCGCCGGCGGCACGGCCACCGGACCGGCCACGGGAACGTACGAGCAGGGCATCGACGACTACAAGGTGCTGAAGACGAAGTGCCCGGCGACGGGCACGGTCGGCGGCACGGCGTACGCCAAGTGCGGTACCAACTGGTGGAGTTACGACACCCCGTCGACCATCGCGGGGAAGATGACCTACAAGAACCAGCAGGGCCTGGGCGGCACCTTCTTCTGGGAGCTCAGCGGTGACACCTCGAACGGGGAGCTGATCAAGGCGATCAACTAGCCGGTGCCGTACATGAGTCGGGGCGGGGGTTCGATTGCCCCCGCCCCTCGCTCAGGTCTCCCGGCGGGCCGCCTGCGGGGCCCGGTAGGAGGGGTCGAGTTCCTCGACCGCGCGCATCGCGCCGCCCAGCATCTTCACCAGCAGCTCACGGACCGTGTCTCGGGGCAGGGCCGGCTGGCCGATCCAGTCGAGGGTCGCGCCCTCGACGCTGTAGAGCCAGCCGAGCAGCGCCATACGCGGCAGCGGCGCTATCTTGCGTCTGCCGTAAGCCCCTTCGGCGATGGTCTCGACGATGACCTCGCGCACGCCCTCGCGGATGGCCTGCACGTCGGTGTCGAAGCCGACTCCGCCGGTGATGATCGTGCGGTACGCGGCCTGGTTGTGCTCGGCGTAGCGCAGATAGCCGTCGATGGTGCGGTGCACCCGGTCGGCCGGGGGCAGTTCGAGGCCGCTCGCCGCCCGGGAGATCAGGTCCGCGACCGAGTCCTCGACGATCGCGAGGTAGTAGCCGCGCTTGGACTTGAAGTAGTAGTAGATCAGCCCTTTGGCGACATGCGCCTGGCGTGCGATGTCATCCATCGACAGCGCGTCGTAGGACGTGTCCGCGAACAACTTCCGCCCGATGGCGATGAGTTCGGCGCGGCGCGCCAGTGAGCGATCGGTGCCGCGCGCCCGGGGGCGGTCGACGGCGCGCTGTTGACTATGATTCAATTCCAGCCCTAGTCTCCGACTGCCAGCGGGACGTTGGCAGTATGGCAGACCGGTACCACCCACTCGTTCGACTCTGATCGACTGGGCGCGGTCTTGGGGAGAACTGTCGTGTGGGCTCGGCCTGGCGTCCGCCGGTTCAGTTCACAGCGGGTCCGCCGGTTCGGTTCACAGCAGGCCGAGCTGGGTGACGAGCATCGCGAGGACCACGACGAAGGTCCAGCCCGCGACGTGTTCGAGGATCTTGGGGCCGTCGTCCTTGGGGCCGCCCGTGCGGGCGCGGAGTCGGGTGGCGGTGGCGGAGCTCGCGGTCATGGTTTCTCGCTGACGTAGTGGTGCGGTGACATCCCCCGCCTCACGCCGGCTCCCCACCGACCCGACCACCTTGCCACCGGAACGGGTTTCGGCGGTAGAGACCTTGGTCACCCCGAACCCCTCGACGGGACACGCCGGACACTTCGACCACCTTCGAATACCTCGCTTCTCGGCAACGATGCGCGGGGGGTGTGGGTCTCCTCACAGGACAGTGGTCAGCCAACCGAAAGGTCCTCGATGAGCACGTTCCGGACGCCTCGCCGCAGAGCCCGCCTCGCTCTGGCGGCGGCGATCACGGTGGCAGCCGCCCTGACGGGGCCGGTCTCGCAAGCCGCCGGCTCCCCGTCCGCCCCCACCTCCCCGTCCGCCGCGCCCTCCCCGGGTGCGCCGGGTCTCGGCGATCCGATCTTCCCGCTCGACGGCAACGGCGGCTACGAGGTGAGCCGCTACCTCCTCGACTTCGACTGGCAGGCGCCCAGGACGCCCTTCGAGGCCGCCACGACGGTCAAGGCGACCGCCACCCAGGCCCTGTCCCGCTTCGACCTGGACTTCGCGGGCAACACCCTGCACACGGTGACCGTGGACGGGGCGACCGCCAAGGCCGTGCGCGACGGCGACGAACTGGTGATCACCCCGGCCAAGCCGCTCGCCAAGGGCAAGCCCTTCACGGTCAAGGTCACCTACACCGCCGACCCGACCCAGGTACGGCACCGCGACGACGCCATCGAGGACTACGGCTGGATCCCCACACCGGACGGCACGGTGCTGTACCCGCAGCCCAACGGCGCCAAGATGATCTTCCCGTCGAACGACCACCCGAGCCAGCGCGCCCCGATCACCTTCCGCATCACCACCCCGCCGGGCCTCACGGCCGTTGCCAACGGCGAGCTCACCGGCCGCGCCGAGCAGGCGGACGGGCGCGTGAAGTGGACGTACGACTCGGAACAGCCCCTCGCCACCCAGCTCGCCCAGCTGGCGATCGGCAGGTTCACCTTCGTCGACAGCACCGGGCCGCACGGGCTGCCCATCCGCGATGTGGTCCCGGACGACCTGGTCGCCTCCACCGAGCAGTACCGCAAGCTCACGGCCGACCACATCGCGTGGCTGGAGGAGCGGCTCGGTCCCTACCCCTTCAACCGCTACGGCCTCCTCGTCGGCGACACCGACCTGGGCGTGGCCCTGGAGACACAGACGCTCTCCCTGATCCCGAAGGCCGACCTGCTCGGCGACCGGGTCGGCGCCGAGCGGAACCTGGTGCACGAGCTCACCCACCAGTGGACCGGCGACAGCGTCGGCATCAAGACCTGGTCCGACCTGTGGCTGAGCGAGGGCCACGCGCGCTTCTACGAGCGGCTGTACTCGCAGGCGCACGGCGGCGACAACTTCGAGGCCACGATGAAGACGGCGTACGCGAGCCACGACCAGTGGCGCCACGACTACGGCGCCCCCGCCGAACCGACCCAACCGAACCTCTTCAAGCGGATGCGGTACGACGGCTCGACGCTCGTCCTGTACGCGCTGCGCGAGAAGGTCGGCCAGGAGACGTTCGGGAAGATCGAACGGGCCTGGGTCACCGAGTACCGCGGAAAGATCGCCAGTACCCAGGACTACGTCGACCTGGCGTCCAAGGTCGCGGGCCAGGACCTCGACGGTTTCCTGCACCCGTGGCTCTACGGCGCCAAGACCCCGCCGATGCCCAATCACCCCGACTGGGTGGTCAACCCGGTCCAGGGCTGAGGGACCAGAGGTGAGGGACTGAGGCTGAGTGAGGGGGCGGCACCACGGGGGTCGCCCCCTCACTCAACGGACTCCGACCGCCTTGAGCGCCTCGCTCTGCCCCGCCGACGGATTCGCCGGGAAGTACAGGTAACAGACCCCGCCCATACCGGAGACGACGTTCCCGGAGGCGTTGTACCTCTTGGTACGGAGCCAGATGTTCTCCCACTCGCGCCGCTTGTAGACCCGGCGCACGGCGTCGTCGCCCGGCGAGGCGGGGTCATTGGCGATCACATCGCCGCCCGCGGTGAATCCGATGACGGTCATGAGGTGGCCCGAGGTCCCGTACCCCGCCCCCGTCAGCTCGGACTTCAGGAACGACTGGGACGTCATGGCCGGGATGCCGGCGGCGATCAGCGTCTCCAGGTCGGTGAGCGAGCGGAGGCGGGTGACCACCCCCTGGAGGTCCTTGTACGTCGCCGCGTACGCCGCGTTGAAGGGCCAGTTGCCGCAGCCGCCGTACTGGTAGTCGTAGGTGAAGCGGGCCGCGTGGCAGACCTGCGGGTCGGCGAAGGCCGGGTCGACCCAGGCTAGTTGCTCCGCCGTGGGCCTGCGCCCCCAGTACTCGATGATCATCTGCGAGGAGGTGGGGCTGCACCAGGCCTCGCCGCCGTTGTCGTACTCGGGGTACTGGCCCGCGTGGATCTCCTGGGAGTAGCGCGGGACCGTCAACTCCTTCGCGAGCCCGGGGGTGGAGGCCGGGACGGTGAAGCGGTCGGGGATGTCGGAGCCCATCGCGCCGAGCCGCCACACGGTGGGCGTGAGCCCGGAGCCCGGGCTGCGGTACAGGGTCAGACGGAGCCGGTACGAGACGAGGCGCAGGCCCGAGGCCGCGTCGTCGATCGAGAAGGTGTCCGTCGAGATGCTGCTCTTGCCGTCCTTCTGGTTGTCCACGGAGGTCCGCTTGATGTCCTGGTCACCGGCCGCCCAGCGGCCCATCACGTACCAGGGGGTGGCGGTGCCGTCGGAGTACGTGCCCGTGAGCTCGACCTGGAGCCAGGTGCCCGCCGGTGTGTGCGCGTTCCAGGAGGCGATGGCCTCGGTGGCGGGGACGGCGAGCCGGTGGACCGGGGAGGTCCAGGTCGCGTACTCCCAGGTCGCGGTCTTTCCGGTGTGCGGGTCGGTGTAGTCCGCGGTGCCGGCCGGGGTCGCGATCACCAGGCCCGGACGGGCGGCATCGAGGGCCCTCGTGCCCTTCGCGGTGCCGGTCCGCCAGTCGGCGTACGTGATCCAGGCCCGGTTGTCCACGAGGCCGGGACCCGCGTGCGTGTGCGCCGCCCCGGCCGGTGTGGCCGCGGCCGCGGAGCCCGCGGTACCGGTCGCCGCCGCGGCGACCGCCACGGCCAGCAGGGCTCTGCGGGACGGCGCTGAAGCTCTGGTCATGGGTGGGGGACCCCCAGTTCGTCCGAAAGCGGCGGCTCCCCACTATGGACGGTGGAAGGCGGCTCCTGCCAGCTCTTCGGCCTGTGCCGCGCCCACCAATATTGGTCGGAACCACTGGCATGACCTGCGACGCCTCGGTTCCGGCGGGGGCGCGCCGGCCGCCACTAGAGTGTTCCCCGTACAGGGGTGCGTGTGCCCGCCGGGCGGATGCGCCCGCATCTCACCGCACCAGGGGAACCGTCATTCGCGATCTCGCCGCGCGCCTGAGCGCCCTGCCGCCCTCCTGCGGACCCGTCCGTCTGATCGGCGTCGACGGGCACGCCGGCTCCGGGAAGACCACCTTCACCGGACGGCTGGCCGCGGCACTGGGCGACGCGCCCGTGCTGCACCTCGACGACATCGCGACGCACGAGGAGCTGTTCGGCTGGACCCGGCGGCTGCTGGGCCAGGTGGTGGAACCGCTGAGCCGGGGCGAAGCGGCGCGCTACGCGCCGTACGACTGGACCGCCCGCGCCTTCGGTCCGGTCCGCGAACTGCCGCCCGCGCCCGTGATCCTGCTGGAGGGGGTCGGCGCCGGACGCCGGGCGCTGCGCCCGTATCTCGCGCGGCTGCTGTGGATGGAACTGGCGCGCGACGCGGCCTGGACACGAGGGCGGCGACGGGACGGCGAGGCGCAGAGCGCGTTCTGGGCCGGGTGGGTCGCCGCCGAGCGTCAGCATTTCGTCGAGGATCCCTCAAGACCCTTTGCCGATCTTCTGGTGCGGCAGTGTTCTGAGGGATACGAGGTGTTTTCGGGACCCACTGAGACCGCTGGACCAGACCAGCTCATCACTCACGGTGACGGATCGTCCGCAATGTGCTGAACCTGTGAAGAGCCTTGCGAGGGAAGTTCTCCAAGTGCCTCAACTCGGCTTGACCCGGGGGCCGTACAGGACTTACGTTCTGAATGTGCGGTCTTTCGAAGCCGCCCGCAGTCGCGAAGCCCCCGGTTGTTCCCCCGTGATCGGGGGCTTCGTTCTGCCCACACCCTCTCTTTTCGGGCGCTCCGCGCCGCGATCCGCTCACCCTCGGTCACCGAGTCAAGTGCGCCCCATCTGCTCCCACCTCGTGGAACGGGGCGTGCGGCACCCTTCGGCACGCCCATGAACCGCAGGTACGATGCCTCTCGGTGCGACCTTCGGACGGCTGCTCTGCGCACCGGTGCAACTCCCGTCCGCGGCACAGGGGTTCGACCAAAGCTGCCGACGGGCACCGGCCCGTTCGCAGAACCATCGGGGGCACGGTTTGTGGGGGACGTGATGGACTTCGGCATGCAGGGCCCGGAGGCCCCGGCCGACCTCGCCTGGATGCGAGGTGTGGACGCCTACACCATGGGCGCCTATCCGCAGGCGGAGGAGGAGTTCCGCACCGCGGTCCGGATGGACCCGGGGATGGCGGACGGCTGGCTCGGACTGCACGCGCTGCGGGTGGACACGACGACCGCGCTGCTGCGGATGTTCCGGCACCGGGACCGCTTCGGTGAGCAGCGCTCGCGGCACCGGCGCACGCTCAACTCCTGGTACTGGCTGGGCTGGTGGGTGCAGCCGGTGCTGGAGAGCCCGCGCGATCTGCTGCTCGCGCACGCCTCGCACTGGCTGGACGGCCGCCATGTGCCCGAGCTGGACCGGGCTCTCGCGGGGCTGCCGCCGGTCGACGCCGATCATCAGGTGCGGTTTCTGCACGCCTGCCGTGCCTATCTGGTCAAGGACTGGGAACAGCTGGTCCGGCACACGGATCCGCTGATCGACGACCCCATGCTGGGCATAGAGGCCGGCCTCTTCGGCGGCATGGCCCGGGTCCGCCTGGAGATGTTCGGCCAGGCGGAGCCGCTCCTGTCCTCCGCGCTGATGCGCTGTCGCAGCGAGCAGCCCCAGCGCAAGGAGCTGCGGTACTGGCTCGCGCGGGCCCACGAGGGCACCGGGCGGTCGGCCGCCGCGCTCCCTCTGTACCGGGCGGTGCACCGCGTCGACCCGGCCTTCATGGACACCTCGGCCCGGTTGGCCGCGATCTCCGAGGGCGACGGGTACGACGATGCCGCCGCCGACCTCGCGGCGATCACCCTCGCCGGGGTCGGGCAGGATGTCATGGACGGCCCCGACGGGATCGATCCGCTCTTCGGCGCCGAGGGCCGCGACCTGAAGCTCTCGGAGCCCGATCCTCTCCCGCCGGGCGCGTTGCCGCCGGAGACCGACGTGGTGCGCGAGAAGGCCGTGGTGCCGGTGCAACCGTTGCCGGCCGGGCCGACCGACCCCGCCTTACTTGACGAAGCGCTGGCCGAACTGGAGCGCATGGTCGGGCTGGAGCCGGTGAAGCGGCAGGTCAAGGCGTTGTCGGCGCAGCTGAACATGGCGCGACTGCGGGCCGGACAGGGCCTGCCCGTCCAGCCGCCGAAGCGCCATTTCGTCTTCTCCGGCCCCTCGGGCACCGGCAAGACCACGGTGGCTCGCATTCTCGGACGGGTCTTCTACGCGCTCGGTCTGCTCGGCGGTGACCACCTCGTGGAGGCACAGCGGGCGGATCTTGTGGGCGAGTACCTGGGCCAGACCGCCGTCAAGGCCAACGAGCTGATCGACTCGGCGATCGGCGGGGTCCTCTTCGTGGACGAGGCGTACGCGCTGTCGAACTCGGGCTACGGCAAGGGGGACGCGTACGGGGACGAGGCGCTGCAGGTGCTGCTGAAGCGGGCCGAGGACAACCGCGACCACCTCGTCGTCATCCTCGCCGGCTACCCAGAGGGCATGGACCGCCTCCTGGCCGCCAACCCCGGCCTCTCCTCCCGCTTCACCACCCGGGTCGACTTCCCCTCCTACCGCCCCCTGGAACTCACCTCCATCGGTGAGGTGCTCGCCGCCGAGAACGGTGACATCTGGGACGAGGAGGCGCTCGACGAGCTGCGCTCCATCGCCGGGCATGTGGTCGATCAGGGCTGGATCGACGAACTCGGCAACGGCCGGTTCCTGCGGACCCTGTACGAGAAGAGCTGCGCGTACCGGGACCTCCGTCTCTCCGGTTACCCGAACACGCCCTCCCGCGACGACCTGTCGACACTCCGGCTGCCGGACCTTATGCAGGCGTACGGGGAGGTGCTGTCGGGCCGGGGCCCCCAAGACCCGTCAGCAATGTGACCGGCGTCCCCCGGCCTCGAACGCCGGATGCGCCGAGGCCCTCAGGGGCGCGGGGAACTGCGCGAGCAACCCCCACCACCCCACAGCCCAACAACCAGGCCCAGCAGAAATCGGGGCGCAGCCCCGACCCAGGAGCGCGGAGAACTGCGCGACCAGCCCCACCACCCCGCAGCCCAACAACCAGGCGCAGGGGGACTCGGGGCGTAGCCCCGGTCTGAAAATGTGGGGAGCTGCGCGAGCGGCTCCCCACACGGTGGCGTCAGGTTGCCAGGGCCTGCTCCGGGGTCTCACTGAGGCGGGGTTCCGTGAGCGGCGTGGCCACAGCGGCAGCGCCGACGTCCCGATGGGCCGGGTCGCGTACCTCGCCGACCAGGAGCTCCAGGACGTCCTCCAGCGTGACAAGACCCAGAACCTTCCCCGACGCGTCCGCGACCTGCGCGAGGTGCGTCGCGGCGCGGCGCATCACCGTCAGGGCGTCGTCCAGCGGGAGTTCGGAGCTCAGGGTGGTCATGTGCCGCCACAGGTGCTGGGGAACCGCCCGTTCGGACTCCTCCAGGTCGAGTACGTCCTTCACATGGAGATAGCCCATGAAGGCGCCGTTCTCCGCGACAACCGGGAACCGGGAGTACCCGGTGCGGGCGGTGAGCGCGACGACCTGGCCGGGAGTGACGGAGGGGCCGACGGTGACCAGGGAGTCGTGGTCCAGGAGGACGTCGGTGACCGGGCGGGAGCCCAGTTCCAGGGCGTCTTCGAGGCGTTCCTGCTCCTCGGGGTCCAGCAGACCCGCCTGACCGGAGTCCTCGACGAGCCGGTTGAGCTGCTCGCTCGTGAAGACCGCCTCGACCTCGTCCTTGGGTTCGACCCGGAAGAGTTTCAGGATGAGGCGGGCACAGGCGCCCAGGGCGACGGTGACGGGACGGCACAGGCGCGCGAAGGCCACCAGGCCGGGGCTCAGCCACAGTGCCGTCTTCTCGGGCGCGGCCATCGCCAGGTTCTTCGGGACCATCTCGCCGATGACGAGGTGGAAGAAGACGACGAGGGCGAGCGCGATGACGTATCCGAGGGGGTGGATCACCCCTTCGGGGAGGTGCACCGCCTCGAAGACGGGCTCCAGCAGGTGGGCGACCGTCGGTTCGGCCACCGCGCCGAGCGTCAAGGAGCAGATGGTGATGCCGAACTGGGCCGCCGCCATCATCTGCGGCAGCCGCTCCAGGCCGTACAGGACCTGACGGGCCCGCGCGGACTCGAGGGGTTCGATCTGACTGCGCCGCACGGAGACGAGCGCGAACTCGGCGCCGACGAAGAATCCGTTGGCGAGCACCAGCAGCACGGCGAACAGGAGTTGGAGCACGCTCATCGGACGGCCTCCGGCGCGGCAACCGCGTCGGCGGTCCTGACCAGCCGGACCCGTTCGGCCCGGTAGTGCCCGACCTGGCGTACCGACAGACGCCAGCCGGGCAGTTCGGCCTTGTCGCCGGGGGCCGGGATCCGGCCGAGCAGATCGGCGACGAGGCCCGCGACGGTCTCGTACGGGCCCTCGGGCACGTCGAGGCCTATGCGCTGCAGGACGTCGACCCGGCAGCTGCCGTCCGCGTCCCAGGCGGGCCGCCCGTCCTCGGGCGGCACGGCGGCGAGCTCCGGCAGGTCCTTGGCGTCGTGCTCGTCGCGGACCTCGCCGACGAGTTCCTCGACGATGTCCTCCAGGGTGACCACGCCCGCCGTACCGCCGTACTCGTCGACGACGACGGCGATCGGCTGCTGGTTGCGCAGCTGTTCGAGCAGGGGCTGCACGGGCAGTGTCTCCGGGACGAGCAGCGGGGCCTGGGCGATCCGGCCGACGGGGGTGCGCAGCCGGTCCTGGGACGGGATCGCCAGGGCGTCCTTGAGGTGCGCCATGCCGACGATCTCGTCGATCCGCTCCCGGTAGACGGGGAAGCGGGAGAGGCCGGTGGCGCGGGTGAGGTTGACGACGTCCTCGGCCGTGGCGGAGGACTGGAGGGCGCTGACCCGTACCCGCGGGGTCATGACGTGCTGCGCGGTCAGGTCGGCGAGCGAGATGGTCCGTACGAAGAGATCCGCGGTGTCCTGCTCCAGCGCGCCGGCCTGGGCCGAGTGCCGGGCCAGGGAGACGAGCTCGCCGGGGGTACGGGCGGAGGCCAGCTCCTCGGCGGGTTCGACGCCCAGGGCCCGTACGAGCCGGTTGGCGACCGTGTTGAGCGCGGCGATCACCGGCCGGAAGAGGCGGGAGAAGACGTGCTGCGGGCCCGCGACGAAGCGGGCGACCTGAAGCGGCTTGGAGACCGCCCAGTTCTTGGGCACGAGTTCGCCGATCACCATCTGCACGGCCGCGGCGAGCAGCATGCCGACCACCACGGCGACACCGGACACGGCGCCCTCGGGCACTCCGAGCGCGGCGAAGGGTCCGTGCAGCAGTTCGGCGAGCGCGGGTTCGGCGAGCATGCCGACGACGAGCGAGGTGATGGTGATGCCGAGCTGGGTGCCGGAGAGCTGGAAGGACAGCTCCTTGAGCGATTCGACGACCGTAGCGGCCCGTCGGTCGCCTTCGGCCGCCGCCTTCTCGGCGTCGGGCCGCTCGACCGTGACAAGGCCGAACTCGGCCGCCACGAAGAAGCCGTTGGCGAGAATCAGCAGGAACGCCGCCCCAAGGAGCAGCAGGGGGATGGTCATGATGCCGCCGCCTCGATATGTCGGGAGGGGGCGGCGCAGGTACTACAGGACGATCCGTCCATCGCTGGAGGGAGTCACTCCTCGGGTAGCAGGGGGCCTCTGAGTCACCATGTGCAACATCAGTGGCGGAGGCGCAACGAAAACGCCTCCGCCAACAGATTAATCAAGACATGGGCCCGTTCGGCAGGGTGGAAGGCCGAGAGTCAGCCGTGATGTTGCTCCGGGTCGCCGATGGAGCGGGCCTCGGCGAGCGCGCGCAGGGCGCGGGCGTCCTC
This sequence comes from Streptomyces sp. NPDC058086, assembly GCF_042885015.1. Taxonomy (NCBI): domain Bacteria; kingdom Bacillati; phylum Actinomycetota; class Actinomycetes; order Kitasatosporales; family Streptomycetaceae; genus Streptomyces; species Streptomyces sp. NPDC058086. Next base: position 74,741 of record NZ_JBHVST010000021.1, read on the forward strand.
GATCGCGCGCTGTTTGGCGATGCCCGGCTGGATGCCGAGCGCGGGCAGGCTGGTGCCGTCGCTGAGGTTGAGGAACACCCAGGGGTCGCCGGGGCGCAGGTTGACCTGGAGGATCTCCGCCCACTCCAGGTGTCGCCTGCTGGTGATGTTCACCACGGTGACGCCGGTCTCGTCGGCGACGACCTTGGGCCGCGAGAGCATCAGCAGAACACCGAAGAGCAGCGCGCCGATGAAGACGAAGCTGAGCTTCTCCCCCGGGCTGAGCTGTTCGAGGAGCATCGCGACCGTCGCTATGACGACGAAGATCGCAACGCCCGCGGTGAGCAGCACGGCCCGGGTGAGGGACGGCCGGAACGTGACGGGGAGCGTGGGAAGGTCGGGCATGGCTTCGGTCGGGGTCCTCAGAGGCGGCATGCGTGGATGGCCGTGGTCAGGATGGCCCGCGCACCGAGCGCGTACAGGTCGTCCATGATCTGCTGGGCCTCCTTGGCGGGCACCATGGCACGGACGGCGACCCAGCCCTCGTTGTGCAGCGGGGAGATGGTCGGCGACTCCAGGCCGGGCGTGAGGGCGACGGCCTTCTCCAGGTGCTCGGCGCGGCAGTCGTAGTCCATCATCACGTACGTCCGTGCGACCAGGACGCCCTGGAGGCGGCGCAGGAACTGCTGCACCTTGGGCTCGGCCTCCTCGGAGGTGTCGGCCCCGACGCGGCGGATGACGACGGCCTCGGACTTCATGATCGGGTCGCCGAAGACCTCGAGGCCCGCGTTGCGCAGCGAGGTGCCGGTCTCGACGACGTCCGCGATGACCTCGGCGACACCGAGTTCGATCGCGGTCTCGACGGCACCGTCGAGGTGGACGACGGAGGCGTCGATGCCGCTGTCGGCGAGGTGCTTGGCCACGATGCCCTCGTAGGAGGTGGCGACCGTCATGCCACCGAGGTCCTCGATGCCCTTGGCGGTGCCGGGCTTAGTGGCGAAGCGGAACGTCGAGCGGGCGAAGCCGAGCGGGAGGATCTCCTCCGCGTTGGCGCCCGAGTCGATGAGCAGGTCGCGGCCGGTGATGCCGATGTCGAGGCGGCCGGAGGAGACGTAGATCGCGATGTCGCGGGGGCGGAGGTAGAAGAACTCGACCTCGTTGCCCGGGTCGACGATGCGCAGTTCCTTGGACTCCCGGCGCTGCTGGTAGCCGGCCTCATGCAGCATCTCCGCCGCAGGGCCTGACAGGGAACCCTTGTTGGGGACGGCGATGCGCAGCATGAGGTCGGCTTCCTTCGTTCGTGCGTACGAAACGTACGGGATTGCGGGGTTTACGGCTCAGAGGTGGGCGTACACGTCGTCGAGGGAGATCCCGCGCGCCACCATCATCACCTGAACGTGGTAGAGGAGCTGCGAGATCTCCTCGGCGGCGGCGTCCTTGCCCTCGTACTCGGCGGCCATCCAGACCTCGGCGGCCTCTTCGACGACCTTCTTGCCGATGGCATGGACGCCCTTGCCGACAAGTTCGGCAGTACGCGAAGTGGCGGGATCGCCGGTGGCGGCCTTGTGCTGGAGCTCGGTGAAGAGCTCCTCGAACGTCTTCTTGGACATGATGCTGCCCACCCTACGCGCTACCGCCCCTGCCTCAGTGCCAGGGTTCGGATACTGAGCGCAGTGTGGCCGCGGTCGCCACGGCGGCCGTGACCGCCTCGTGCCCCTTGTCCTCGTTGGAGCCCTCGATGCCCGCGCGGTCGAGGGCCTGCTCCTCGGTGTCGCAGGTCAGCACGCCGAAGCCGATGGGGACGCCGGTGTCGATGGAGACCTGAGTGAGGCCCTGGGTGACACCCTGGCACACGTATTCGAAATGCGGGGTACCGCCGCGGATGACGACGCCGAGCGCGACGATCGCGTCGTAGCCGCGGCCCGCGAGGACCTTGGCGACGACCGGCAGCTCGAAACTGCCGGGGACCCTGAGCAGGGTCGGCTCGTCGATCCCGAGCTCGTGCAGGGCGCGCAGCGCGCCGTTGACGAGGCCGTCCATCACCTTTTCGTGCCACTGTGCCGCGATGACCGCGACGCGCAGGTCGCCGCAGTTGCGTACGGACAGTTCAGGTGCACCCTTGCCGCTCACGTCTCTCCTCAGTGCTTTCTTGTTACTGGTTGCCGCAGGCGGACACGGTGGCCGTGTCGAGCCAGGGCAGGTCGTGACCCATCCGGTCCCGCTTGGTGCGCAGGTAGCGGAGGTTGTGCTCGCCCGCCTGTACGGGCATCGGCTCCCGGCGCGTGACCTTGAGGCCGTGCCGGACGAGCGCGTCGGTCTTGTCGGGGTTGTTGGTCAGCAGGCGCAGGCTGTGGACGCCGAGGTCCTCCAGGATCTGCGCGCTCGCGCCGTAGTCCCGGGCGTCGGCGGGCAGGCCGAGTTCCAGGTTGGCGTCGAGGGTGTCGCGGCCGCGCTCCTGGAGCTCGTAGGCGCGCAGCTTGGACAGCAGGCCGATGCCGCGCCCCTCGTGCCCACGCAGGTAGACCACGACGCCCCGGCCCTCGGCCTGGATGCGCTCCATGGAGGTCTGGAGCTGGGGGCCGCAGTCGCAGCGCAGCGAGTGGAAGATGTCGCCGGTCAGGCACTCGGAGTGGACACGGACGAGGACGTCCTCGCCGTCGCCGATCTCTCCGTGCACGAGGGCGACGTGCTCGACGCCGTCGACAGTGGAGCGGTAGCCGTACGCCGTGAACTCGCCGAAGGCGGTGGGCAGTTGTGTCTTGGCCTCGCGGCGGACCGTGGGCTCCGCGGTACGGCGGTAGGCGATCAGGTCCTCGATGGAGATGATCGTCAGGCCGTGCTTGCGGGCGAACGGGATCAGCTCGGGCAGACGGAGCATGCGTCCGTCCTCCCCGGCGATCTCGACGATCGCGCCGGCCGGGCGCAGGCCCGCGAGCCGGGCGAGGTCGACGGCGGCCTCGGTGTGGCCGTTGCGGACGAGGACACCGCCGGGCTTGGCGCGCAGCGGGAAGATGTGCCCGGGGCGCACGAAGTCGCCCGCCCCGGCCTCGCCGCCGGCCAGCAGCCGCAGCGTGGTGGCGCGGTCGGCCGCGGAGATGCCGGTGGACACGCCGTGGGCGGCGGAGGCGTCCACCGAGACGGTGAACGCGGTCTTCATCGACTCGGTGTTGTTCTCGACCATTTGGGGGAGCTGGAGGCGGTCGAGTTCGTCGCCCTCCATGGGTGCGCAGATCAGCCCGCGGCACTCGCTCATCATGAAGGCGATGATCTCGGGGGTCGCCTTCTCCGCGGCGATGACGAGGTCGCCCTCGTTCTCCCTGTCCTCGTCGTCGACGACCACGATCGGTCGGCCCGCCGCGATGTCGGCAATGGCCTTCTCGACCGGGTCGAGCGCGAAGTCCGAAGCATCTTCATCGTGCCCCGTGCTGTACCAAACGGGTGCCGTGGTCATGCGGGGGCTCCTTCCAGGACGGGCTGCCCGGCCTTGCGGGAGCGCAGCCACCAGTCGCGCATGCCCGACAGGACGAGCGCGCCGTAGACGACGTAGACGAAACCGGAGAAGGCGTAGCCGTTGGCGAAGTTGAGCGGGACGCCCACCACGTCGACCAGCAGCCAGGCGAACCAGAACTCGACCATGCCGCGGGCCTGCGCGTACATGGCGACGATCGTGCCGACGAAGATGTACGCGTCCGGCCAGGGGTCCCAGGACAGGGTCGGGTAGGCGTGAAACAGACCGCTGACCGCGAGGGTGCCCAGGGCCGCGGCGCCCACCATGTAGGCGCGCTCGCGCCAGGTGGCGAACCGTACGGAGATGTGACCGTCCTGGCCCTCCGCCTTACCGCGGTTCCACTGCCACCAGCCCCACAGGGCAACGACGATGACCACGACCTGCTTTCCGGCACTGCCGGAGAGATGGCCGCTGGCGAAGGCCGCGAAGAGGATGACGCCGGACAGGAGTTGGACGGGCCAGCTCCATATGGAGCGCCGCCAGCCCAGCGCGAGGCCGATCAGACCGACGATGTTGCCGATCATGTCCGACCACTTGATGTGCTGTCCGAGGAGCGTGAACGCCTCGGAGTTCAGCCAGTTCACTGCCCGCTCCCCTGGGTGTCGGGCAGCGCGACCGGCTGCTCGCCGCGGGCGCCGAGCAGTCGCTCGACGTACTTGGCGATGACGTCCACCTCGAGGTTGACCGGGTCGCCGGCCTGCTTGTGGCCGAGCGTGGTGAGGTCGAGGGTGGTGGGGATGAGGCTGACGGTGAAGAAGTCGGGGCCCGCGTCGACCACCGTCAGGCTGATGCCGTCGACGGTGATGGAGCCCTTCTCGACCACGTAGCGGGAGAGGTCCGCGGGGAGGGAGACCTTCACGATCTCCCAGTTCTCGGACGGCTTGCGCTCGATGACCGTGCCCGTGCCGTCGACGTGACCCTGGACGATGTGGCCGCCGAGGCGCTCGCCCACGGCCATCGGGCGTTCCAGGTTGACGCGGGAGCCGACGGTCAGGGCGCCGAGGCTGGAGCGGTCCAGGGTTTCGGCCATGACGTCGGCGGTGAATTCGTCGCCTTCGTGTTCGACGACCGTGAGACAGACGCCGTTCACGGCGATGGAGTCGCCGTGCTGTGCGCCCTGCGTGACGACGGGGCCGCGCAGACGGAAACGGGAGGCGTCGTCGAGAATTTCGACGGCGGTGACCTCACCCAGCTCTTCGACGATTCCGGTGAACACTTCCCGGGTCCTCCTGCCTCATGGGGCACGGACTCCGGGGCCTGTCGATGACGACAGAATGAGCGGACTGCGACACCGGGAGCGAGCCGCATGGGGCGACACGTCCCGAAGGACGCGCCGAAACAAACGGCAGCGCGCACGAATGCCCGCCCGCCGCGCACTGCCTCCCATCCGGACTTTAACCGTCGGTCCAGGAATTTCACCTGGTCAACCGGCCGCTGGAAGCGACCGGGTCGCGGACTGTAACCGCCGGTTCGGACTTTCACCGACCCCGGAGTGCGCTGCTTCTGGTACAGCATCAGTGTGCCACGTCTGATCCACGTCCATGCGGGCGAGCGTCTGTGGGGTGCCTCACAGGTCGTCCGGATGGACTTCTCCGGCGAATCGCGGGAGGTCAACTCCTGCGGGAATCCTCACGCTTGACGCGATCGCCCCTTGGTCCGTACCCATTGACCGCCCTGGTCTAGTCCTCTTAAGGTCCATGATCAATGGTTTGTCGAAGCCGAGGTGTCGCACTCGCCCCTTGAGCGACCCGGCGGCGGTGACGGAGGCCCTTGCCCCGCCGCCGGGTCTCCCCATCCGGGGCGCGCCCGCATCGAATCACCGGGAGCGCGGCGCGAAGAGGTCGTCCTGGGCTGATTCCCGGGACGTCAGGAGGGCTCCGCGGAGTACCGCACCGCCGCCCAGCGTGCTCGCGCGCACCTCGACCGGTAGCGGGGACATCCGGGCGAGTCGCTCGCCGACCCGCGTGGCCAGCACCTCCCCGCCCGCCTGCCCCACCTCACCGCCGAGCACCACGCACCCGGGGTCGAGAACGGCCACGACGGACGCCGCGCCGATGGCGAGACGGTCGGCGAGGGCGGAGAGGAAGCGGTCGGCTCCGGAGGAAGAAGAGGCGGGGGAAGGGGAAGAGGCAGGGGAAGGTGAGGGAAGGGTCGCCACCGCTTGCCTCACCAGCGTCGCCGCCTCCGGTTCGCCGGGCGACACCGCTGTCGCCACCAACCCGTGGCCGGCCGCGAGTTCCGCGATCGCGGCGGACCCCGCCAGGGAGTGGAACCCGCCCTCGCAGTCCGTCGCCGAGGGCAGCGTCGTCGTGCCCGGTACCGGCAGGAAGCCGATCTCGCCCGTTCCGCCGGACGCACCACGACGGAGTCTTCCGTCGAGGACGACGGCCGCACCGGTGCCGTGGCCGAGCCAGAGCAGGACGAACGTGTCGCGGTCGCGGGCGACACCGTCACGCTGTTCCGCGAGGGCGGCGAGGTTCGTCTCGTTCTCGACGATCACACGGGCGGGCAGCCGTTCCTGGAGGGCGGCGACCAGGCGGCGGTGCCACTCGGGGAGGCCGGAGGAGTCGCGGAGTTCGCCGGTGGCGGGGTCGATGAGGCCGGGGGCGCCGACGCCGACCGTGTGCAGGCGATCCGCCCCGGCCTCCTTGGCCGCGCGTTCGACCAGTGTGACCGCCTGCTCGACGGCGGGCCCGGTACCGGTGTCGTCCGCGATCGGCACCGACGCCCGGGCCAGTTCCCTGCCGAGGAGGTCGGAGACGACGACCGAGACGCCCTCGGTACGCACGTCGAGGGCGGCGAGATGGGCCCGGTCGGCGACGATCCCGTACAGACGGGCGTTGGGGCCTCGGCGCTGCTCCCCTGACTCCCCCACCACCTCGATCAGTCCGGCGGCCGCGAGGCGCTCGACGAGGTCGGCGACGGTGGGCCGGGACAGTCCGGTGAGCTGCTTCAACTGCCCTGCCGTCAGGGCGCCTTCCTGCTGGAGCAAGCGCAGGGCGAGGCGGTCGTTGATGGCCCGGGCGGTGCTCGGTGATGCGGGCATGCCGGGATCCTCCCAGATCGGTCGCTCGGTCGGCGGCCAGTAAACCACCTATCTATCAGGCAGGGTTCCTGATAGTTTACGGCGGCAGCGCGGGAAGCAGAGCCTGGAGGGGCGGGAAAGATGGGTTACATGGTCTACGACCTGCGCGAGGTGAAGCGGGCGCGGTACGCCGTGGCAGCCGTCTTCGCGGTGCACGGAGCGGTGACGGGCTCGTTCGCGACCCGTGTCCCCTGGATCCAGGACCACGCGTCCGTCAGCACCGGCCAGCTCGGACTGGCCCTCGCGTTCCCGGCGATCGGGGCCTCCGTCGCGATGCCGCTGGCGGGCCGGATCAGCCACCGCTTCGGCGCCCGCAGCGCGCTGCGCGGGCTGATGTCCCTGTGGACGCTGTCGCTGATCCTCCCGTCCCTCGCGCCGAACATCTACACGCTGTGCCCGGCCCTCTTCGTCTACGGCGCCTCGGCGGGCATGGCGGACGTGGCGATGAACGCGCTCGGCGTCGAGATCGAGAGCCGCCTCGGCAAGTCGATCATGTCGGGACTGCACGGCATGTGGAGCGCGGGAGCCCTGGTCGGCTCGGCCGGTGGCACCCTCGCCGCGCACCTCGGCTCGGACGCGCGCCTGCACCACGCGCTGGCGGCCGGGGTCCTGACGGTCCTGGGCCTCACCGCCTGCCGATGGGTGCTGGACCTGCGACCGACCGAGGACGAGGCCCCGCCGCCGCGCTTCGCGCTGCCGCCCAAGTCCGCCCTGCTCATCGGCGCGGTCGGCTTCTGCGCGGTGTTCGCGGAGGGCGCCAGTCTGGACTGGTCGGCGGTCTATCTGAAGGACGAGCTGGGCAGCTCGGCCGGTCTGGCGGCGGCGTCGACGACCGGATTCATGCTGACCATGGCGCTGGCCCGGATCGTGGGCGACGCGGTGGTCAACCGGTTCGGCGCGGTGCGCACGGTGCGGGCCGGCGGCGGTCTTGCCGTGCTCGGCGGCCTGCTCGTCGTCGTCGCGAACCACCCCGCCGTGGCGATGAGCGGCTTCGCCCTGATGGGTCTCGGCATCGCGGTCGTCGTCCCGCTCTGCTTCGCGGCGGCGGGGCACAGCGGCCCCAACCCGAGTCAGGCCATCGCGGGCGTCGCCACCATCACGTACACCTCCGGCCTGGTCGCGCCGAGCGCGATCGGCACGCTGGCGCAGGCGACGAGCCTGGTGGTGTCGTTCGGGCTGGTCACGGTGCTGGCGTGCGGCCTTGCCGCGTTCGCGGGGGTGCTGCGCGCGGGCGAGCGCGACCGGCCCAAGGTCAGTCCTGCGAACGCAGCAGTTCCCGGCCCACGGCCCTGAAGCGGTCGCTCCAGGGCGTGGGACGCAGCGTCGCGGCGTCGAGCCGGACGAGGACCCGCGTCCCGTGCGCGTACGTGAACGCGCCGTCGGCCGAGCAGAAGCGGAAGCCGTACGTCAGTCCGGTGTTCCCCAGGCGTTCCAGCCAGAGGTGGACGGCGTACCCGCCGGGGCGGTTGATCGGGGCCTCGTAGCTGATCCGCAGTTCCTTGACGGCGTTGCAGAAGTCACCCGCCGCCTCCCAGTCGCCCTCGTAGGCCAGGAAGCCCTGGTCGTTCCAGAGGGCCGTCCAGGCGCGTTCGACCATGACCGGGTAGCGGGCGTTGTGGAGCAGCCCGAGTGCGTCCAGGTCGTCGAAGTGGACGGTGACGGGGAGGAGCCGCCCGTAGGAGAGGGCGGGGGCGGCGGGGGCTTCGGCGGTCACGGGCGGGGCTCCTGAGGGTGCCGGTGGGGACGGTGGGGACACCCCCATCCTAAGCGGCCGCTCAGGAGCCCCTGATCAGGGTGTTCGTACGCCCTCCGGTCAGCCGGCGATCGAGTCCAGCTGCTCGGCGGCGGGCCGCAGCGCCCACAGGTCGCCGCCGGGCGGTGTCTCGAGTTCCGGCACCGCGGCCCGGGCCGCCCGGTCCCCCGCGTCGGCCGCCGCGTGCACGATGTCGCTCGCCGCGTAGCGGTGGAACTCCAGTTCCGGGTGGGGCCACGGCGCGGCGCCCGTCGCGGCGGGCAGCAGATAGTCGACCGCCTTGGCCAGGGTCTGGCCGTCCGGCCCCGTGTACCGCCACAGGTTCACGCCGACGTGCCGGCCGATGGCCGCGAGGCGGGTGTAGGCGACGAGGTCGAAGGTCGAGTAGTGCCAGCTGCGGGTGCGGGTGAGCTCCTGGGGCTGGCTGCCGTCCGCGGCGACCTGCGGGTCGATCCGCTTGGACTCCGCGCCGAGGACGGTCCGGCGGGCGAGGTCCTCGTCGCCGGTCGCGTACGCCAGGGCGGCGAGCTGCATGTCGTAGAAGGTGCCGTGGTTGTTCTCGGCGGCGCCCTCCTCGCCGCCGAAGGCGCTGTTCTCCAGCCAGTCGCGGAAGTCGGTGTTCCAGGCGCGCATGGCGGTGCGGTCGCTCTTCGACCAGCCGGGGGCGCCCGTCTCCAGGATCGCGATCGCGTCCAGGACGCTGGTGTAGGACTGCGAGAAGTCGATGATGCCGATGGCCCGGCCGTCGTACTTGCAGGGGATGAACTGCCCGTGGTCGAGGTTCGGGTTCATCCGGGTGGCCGGGGCGAGGAACCAGGTGCGCAGGACGGTGGCGGCCTTCTCGGCGTACTGCTTCCTGCCGGTGTAGTACCAGGCGAGCGCGAGGTCGTACGTCAAGTCGAAGACCTTCTCGACGTCCTGGCGGTCGGTGCCGGTGTCGACCTCGGGGTTGCGCTGGCCGTCACGCTGGACGTACGGGCAGCCCCAGGGGTTGTCGGCGGTCTTCGGCTGGGAGGGCCACCAGTACGGGGCCTGGCTCAGGTAGTCGTGGACGTCGCCGCCGGGGGCGGGCTTGGGCTTGTCGACGACCGTCCAGGGGCCCTGGGTCAGCCAGTTGTCGGCGCGGGCCGTCAAGCCCTTGAGCGTGCGCTTCAGTTGGGGATCTCCGCGGTCGAGGCGGAGTCGGGTCTGCTGGAGCCGGGTGCCGTCGAGGACGGCGGTCCGGGGGGCCTTGGGCGCCGCGTGGGCCGAGGCGGAGGGGACGACGACCGCCGCGAAGGTGGCCACTGCGGCGAGGAGGACAGCCAGACGGGGTCTTGCACTCATCAAGCCTCCGATCAGACATATGAACGCAGTTCATGAGTAAGACCGTGCGAGCGTAGAACCGCCAGGTACCCGTGACAATGGTCCGGACAAAGTTTCACGTACGAAGAAAGCGAAACTCACCATGGACCTCGGCGTGCGCTGGAAACTGCACGGCGACGGGCGGACGCCCGCGCCCGGAGCGGTTGTCCGACCCGATGAACGCCTCTCGTGGCCGCGCACGATCGGGCTCGGCGCCCAGCACGTGGTGGCGATGTTCGGGGCGTCGTTCGTGGCACCCGTGCTCATGGGTCTGAACCCGAACCTCGCGATCATGATGTCCGGCTTCGCGACGGTCATCTTCCTGCTCGCCACCCGCGGCCGGGTGCCCAGCTACCTCGGCTGTTCGCTCTCCTTCGTGGGCGTCGCAGCGGTGATCCGCGCGCAGGGCGGCACCAGCGCCACGGTGACGGGCGCGGTGTTCGTCGTCGGCGTCGCGCTGTTCCTGGTGGGCCTGGCCGTGCAGCGGTTCGGTGCGCGGATCATCCATGCCGCGATGCCACCGATCGTCACGGGCGCGGTCGTCATGCTGATCGGCTTCAACCTGGCGCCGGTGACGGCGTCCACGTACTGGCCACAGGACCAGTGGACGGCCCTGCTCACCATGCTGCTCACCGGTATGTCCGTCGTCTGCCTGCGCGGTTTCTGGTCACGGATCGCGATCTTCCTGGGCCTGGTCTTCGGGTACGCGATCTCCTGGGTCTTCGACCGGATCTTCGGAAAGATCCACTCGGTGGACGCGAGCGGCAAGCTCACCGACCACTGGCGGCTGAACCTCTCCGGCGTCGGCAAGGCGGACTGGATCGGGCTGCCGTCCTTCCACGGCCCGTCCTTCCAGTGGTCGGCGATCCTCGTCGCGCTGCCGGTCGTGATCGCGCTGGTCGCCGAGAACGCGGGGCACGTCAAGGCCGTCGGCGAGATGACCGGCGATCCGCTGGACGACGAGCTGGGCACCGCGATCTCCGCGGACGGCGTCGCCTCGATGCTCTCCACGGCGGTCGGCGGGCCGCCCAACACCACGTACTCCGAGAACATCGGCGTGATGGCCGCGACCCGGGTCTACTCCACGGCGGCCTACTGGGCCGCCGCGGGCTTCGCCCTCCTCTTCGGCGTCTGCCCCAAGTTCGGCGCGATCGTGGCCGCGATCCCGGGCGGCGTGCTCGGCGGCATCACCGTCATCCTGTACGGCATGATCGGCCTGCTCGGCGCCCAGATCTGGCTCAACGCCCGGGTCGACCTGCGCAATCCGCTGAACCTGGTGCCGGCCGCCGCGGGCATCATCATCGGCGTCGGCGGTGTCTCCCTGAAGTTCACGGACAACTTCTCGCTCAGCGGCATCGCGCTCGGCACGCTCGTCGTGATCACCGGGTACCACGCGCTGCGGGCGATGGCCCCGGCCCACCTGAAGACCGGGGGGGCGCTGCTGGACTCCGGCACATCCTCGTACGACGAGCCGGACGATCAGCGCGCCAGCTCATAGGCGTACTCCGCCGAGAAGGTCCCCGGCGTGCCCTTGCACCCGTCCGACTCCCCCGGCAGCTTCACCCACAGATAGGCGTCGATCCCGGCCTCCCCGGTGTTCAGGGTCGGCGCCCGGCCGATCTTCCGGCCCGCCGGATCGCACCACTCCCCGTCGGCCGGGGCCCCGTTGCCGTTGCGGCTGGTGTCGATGACGGCGCCCAGGCTCGCGGGGCCGCCCAGCGCGGACAGCACCCGCCGGGCGTACGCGATCTCGTCGCTCGTACGGTGGAAGTTGGACACGTTGGTGAAGACGCCGTCGGAGGAGGCGGCCGAGGCGGCGCCCGCCCGTTCGAGGAGCGCGGCTTGTTCGGCGGCCGGGTTCCAGGCGGAGTGGCCGGCGTCGTAGTAGACGCGGGCCCGGGGGTCGGCGGCCTTGAGGACGCGGCCGGCGCGGGCCAGCGAGGCGAAGCGGGCGGCCCGGTCGGCCGCGGGGAGGCAACCGGCCTGGGCGACCGAGTCGGGTTCCAGGATGACGATGACCTCGTCATCGCCCAGGCCCGCCGCGAAGTCGTCGATCCAGCCGTCGTACGCGGCCAGGTCGGGCGCGCCGCCCTGCGAGGCCCCGCCGCAGTCGCGCTGCGGGATGGCGTACGGCACGACGACCGGGACTCGGCCCTCGGCGGCGGCGCCCGCGGTCACCGCCCTGACCCGCGCGGTGATGGTGGCGGGCGTGAAGTCGGCGAACCAGACGGCGGCCGGGCGGTCGGCGATCCGGGACTCGATGACCGCACGCCGGTGGTCGCCGGGGTGCGACGCGACCCAGGCCAGGACCTGGGAGTCGGGGTGGTTGTAGAGCAGGGCGGGGGCGGCCACGGACTTCGGCTCCTTCCTGCTCGGGGAGGGCGTCGGGCTCGGCTTCGGGGACGGGGAGTGCGAGGACGGGGACGGCGCGGCGGAGGTCCTGGCCGGGGAGGGAGTCGGTACGGCGGGCCCCGGCCGGAGGCCGGGCGAGCGGGTCACCAGCGGTTGGGCGTCGTCGGAGGGGCGCTCGCGGTCGAGGGCGGACATCATCCCCGTCACCGCGCCGACCGCCACGACCACCGCGGCCGCCGCGACCATGGCGGCGCGCCGGACCGCGCGCCTGCGCTCGGCCCTGCGTGCGGCCAGACGCTGCGCACGTAAGCCTGACACGTACCGCTCCCCCCGGTTCCCACCACGTTTCCGCCGCTCCCGGCCACATCCGCTCCTCCCGACACGGGCGTTTTCCCTCGTTCTGGGGATGCGCCCGGCCAGGCGGCAACTCCGGTCAGCCTAGGACTGGGAACCTTCCCCCATGACGCAGTTGGAACAGTTCACCACCCCCGTGGACGCCATCGCCTCCCGGATGCGCACCCTGGCGGCGACCCTGCCGGAGCGGGACGGAATCGCGGTCTTCAACCGCGTCTACCTCACCGTCACGGAGGAGGTCGAACGGCGCCTGGACGCGGGGGAATTCCCGGACGGCGAGGCCGCGGTCACGCTGGATGTACGTTTCGCAGAGCGCTATCTGCGCGTGGCCGAGGAGGGCTCCCCGCCCGCCTGCTGGCGCCCGCTGTTCCAGTTCCGGCGCCATCCCGGAGTACGCCCGCTGCAGTTCGCGCTCGCGGGCATCAACGCGCACATCGGACACGATCTGGCGCTCGCCGTCGTGGACACCTGTCGTACGCTCCGCTGCGAACCAGCCGACCTGGAGGACGAGTTCGAGCGCGTGGGTGACCTCCTCGTCTCGCTGGAGGAGCGCGTCCGCGAAGATCTGATGCCGGGCCCCGACCTCCTCCAGATCGCCGATCCGCTCACCCATCTGCTCGGCTCGTGGAGCCTGGAGAGGGCCCGCGACGCGGCCTGGTCGGCGGCGCGGGCCCTGTGGGCGCTGCGCGGACTCCCCGACCTCGCCGAGGAGTTCGCCGACCGGCTCGGCGCCGCGGTCGGTCTGGCGGGCCGGATGCTGCTCACGCCCCTGGGGGACCGATCCGGCCATATCACCGCGTACGGCACGTAACTCACCCTCGTACGCGATACGTTCACGATTCAAATGCCGAATGCGAAGGAGCACAAGCATGGCTGCTCGGCTGGGTCTGAGTCTTCCTCAAACACGCCAGTTCGACATCGGTCGTGACGTCCCGGACGTGGCGCGCACTGCTGAGGAGATCGGCTACGAGAGTCTGTGGGTGTTCGAGCGCGCCCTGTTCCCGGACCCTGCCACGCAGGGGCTGTACGGCGTCCCGAACCTGCCCTGGCCCGACACGTACCGCGGCGTCGCCGAGCCGCTGGTGACCCTGACGCTGGCCGCGGCGGCCACACGGCGGGCGAGGCTCGGCACCAGCGTCCTGGTCGCCCCGTTGCACGGCCCGTTCCAGCTGGCCAGGGCCCTGGCCACACTGGACGCGGCGAGCGGCGGCCGGGTCGTGGCCGGCCTCGGTACCGGCTGGTCGCTCGACGAGTACGCCGCGGCGGGCGTGGCGCCGTTCGAGGAGCGGGGCCAGGTCCTGGACGAGGTCCTCGACGTGTGCCGCGCGGTGTGGGGCCCGGACCCGGTGTCGTACGAGGGCCGCCTGACCAAAATCGAGTCGGCTGTGGTCGCCCCGAAACCGGCCCGGCCGATCCCGATCCTGCTGCCCGCCTTCAGCAAGAAGGCGCTGACCCGGCTCGTGGACCGCGGCGACGGCTGGCAGCCCGTCGCCCAGGGGGGCGCCGACCAACTCGCCGCCCAGTGGCGGCAGGTGCAGGACTTCGCGGCCGAGCGCGGGCGCACCGAGCCGATCCAGTCGGTGGCGCGCATCAACGCGCGCTACTCCGCCAAGGCCTACGACGGCACGGACCGCCAGCCCTTCCAGGGCAACGTCGACCAGATCGTGTCGGACCTGGTGCCCTACGCCGAGATCGGCCTCGACGAGTACTTCGTCGACCTCCAGGACGGCCCGCGGGACGCCGAGGAGCTCAAGGACCTGGCCGCCGAGGTGTACACGGCGGCGCGGGCGGCCGGAATCTGACCGGCCGGCCCACGAAGGCCGGCCCGGCCAGGACCTGTCCGGCCGATCAAGTCGCAGGATCGGCCGGACAGGTCCTAGTCCTCGGGCAGTTCCACCGGCGCGATGTCTTCGTAGACGTCGCCGGGCCCGGGGTTGGTCGGGTCGGTCACCCCGCCCAGCTGGTGCATGACGCCCCAGACCGCGTTCAGCGCGGTCTGCACGGCGCCCTCGGCCCAGCCGGCCGTCCAGGAGATGTCGTCGCCGGCGAGGAAGATGCCCCGCTTGTCCTCGGGCAGCGCGTCCTGCATGAAGTGCGTGAACAGGCGGCGCTGGTAGCGGTAGTGGCCGGGCAGGTTGGCCTTGAACGCGCCCATGAAGTAGGGCTCGTTCTCCCAGGACACGGTCACCGGGTTGCCGATGATGTGCTTCCTGATGTCGACCTTCGGGTAGATCTCGCCGAGCGACTTCAGCATGACCTCCATCCGCTCGTTCGCGGACAGCGGCAGCCACTTCAGGCTGTCGTCGCACCACGTGTACGAGAGGCAGATGACGGCGGGCTTGTCCGGGCCCTCGTCGAGGAGGTAGGTGCCGCGGGTCATGCGGTCGGTGAGCGTCATCGACATGACGTCCCGCCCGGTCTCCTCGTCCTTGTCCAGCCAGAAAGGTCGGTCGACCGGCACGAAGAGCTTGGAGCTCTCCATGTAGTGGGTCCGCTCCATCGCCGTCCAGTGGTCGATCGGGAAGAGCGAGTCGTCGCAGGCGATCTTGGAGAGCAGCATCCAGGACTGGGCGGTGAAGATCGCCGCCTTGAAGGTGCGGATGTCGCCGTTCGCGTCGGTGACGGTGATCCGGTTGCCCGCGGTGCGGTGCAGCCGGGTCACGGCCGGGCGCGGGGCGCCGTCGTGCAGCTTCGCGAGCGAGGTGCCGTAGGCCCAGTGCACGATCTTCTGCGGCTCGCGCTCCCACAGGCGCAGCGGCAGCTGCTGGGAGCCGCCGACGATACCGCGGTGGTGGTCGTCGGCCTCGGTGTAGACGACGCGCAGGATCTCGAGGATCGAGTTCGGGAAGTCGGTGTCCCAGCCGCCCGTGCCGAAGCCGACCTGGCCGAAGATCTCACGGTGCCGGAAGGACTTGAAGGAGTCCGAGTCGCAGAGGAAGCCGTAGAAGGTCTGGTTGTCGAGCTTCTCGACGAGCTTCGCCCAGATCTCGCGGATGCGCGGCACATCGCGCTCACGCATGGCCTGGTTCATGTCGGAGAAGTCGGCGCCCTCTTCGAGACAGGCGTTCCAGGCGTTCATGACGTCGCGGTAGACCTGCGGCAGGTCGTCGACGGTGGTCGCGTAGTGCGACTCGCCCTTGAGGTCGACGACCGTCGAGGGCGTGGACTCCGCGAGGGGGTTGGGGAACGGCCGGGTCTCCAGACCCACCAGGTCGATGTAGTGCTGGAGGGCGGTGGAGGAGGGCGGGAAGCGCATGGCGCCCATCTCGGCGGTGAGCGAGGGGTCGCACCCCTCGAAGCCCACGGTCCGCAGGCGACCGCCGATCTCGTCGGCCTCGTAGACGACGGGCTTGAGGCCCATCTTCATCAGCTCGTAGGCCGCCACGATGCCGGACAGGCCGCCGCCGATGACCGCGACCTCGGTGCCGTGCTCGGTCGCGGGTATCTGGCCGAGGCCCGCCGGGTGGGCGAGGAAGTCGTCGTACGCGTACGGGAAGTCCGGGCCGAACATGGTGATCGGCGGCTGCTGCACGTCGGCGTGCTGGACGGCGGTGGGCACCGTGGACGTCATGGGGTACGGACTCCTTGCGGGAAAGCTGGTGAGGGGAGGCGCCGGGGGGAGCGGCCGGATGTCAGACGAGCGACCCGTAGAGGCCGGGGCGGCGGTCCTTCAGATACGGGTTCGCCTCGCGCGAGGCCGCGAGGAAGTCGGGGTCGGCGTCGGCGAGGACGAGTTCCTCACCGCGTCCGGCCCGGGTACGGGCGATCCCGTCGGGACCGGCCAGCGTGGACAGTCCGACGAACTCGAACTCGCCTTCCGGGCCGACCCGGTTGACGTACGCGACGTACATCTGGTTCTCGAAGGCGCGCACCGGGACGACGGACTCGGCGACGAACTGGAAGGGGTGCATCTGCGCCGTCGGCACGACGAGGAGGTCGGTGCCGGCGAGGGCGTGCGCCCGGACGTTCTCCGGGAACTCGACGTCGTAGCAGATCATGAGGCCGACGCGGAGGCCGTTCAGCTCCGCCTGGACGACGGGCTGCTCGCCGGGCGTGAAGTGGTCGCGCTCGAAGCAGCCGAAGAGGTGGGTCTTGCGGTAGTTCGCGAGGCGGGTGCCGTCGGCGGAGATGAGCTGCGCGGAGTTGTAGACCGTCTCGCCCTCGCGCTCGGGGTAGCCGTAGACGACGGCGACGCCGTGGCGGGTGGCGATCTCGGCGATCGCGTCCGCGCAGGCGCCGTCGGCCGGGTCGGCGAGGCGGGCGATGTCGTCGCCGATCGCGTACCCAGTGAGGAACATCTCCGGCGCCGCCACGAGCCCGGCACCGGCAGCGGCGGCACGGCCCGCGGCCTCGTCGAGGACCTTCAGGTTCTCGACGACCGAGCCGGGGCGGCCGGAGCTCTGGAGCAGGGCTGTGCGCATGCGTGGTCCTCACGGGTACGGAGGGGTATCGGGGGCTGTCTAGACGGTACGGGCGGGGGGCTCGGGGGGACAAGGCGGAGCCGTTGCGCGCCGGTGGACGAATCGTTGCGTGCGCCCGGCCTCCGGCGGCGATTCGTTGCGCACCCTCGGACGGGGCCCGAAACCCGCTGAGGCGCAGGTCACAGACGCCGTGACGAGCCGTCGCGAGCTCGCCGTGCCGAGCCGTCCCGGCCGCACGGCCCGCGTCCGGTTCTCACAGCGCGCGCAGGCGCTCCACGATCTCGCGCAACAGCTCGGGGTCGGCCGCCGGGCCGCCCTGATCCGGCCGCCGCGGCGCGTCGATGCGTACGAGACCGGCCTCGGCCAGATCGCCGAGCAGCACGCGTACGACGGTCAGGGGCAGGTCGGCGTCGGCGGCGAGCTCGACGACCGGCCGGGGTCCGTGGCGCACGAGGGCGAGCAGGGCGGCGCCGGCGTGGTCGACACCCGGCCGGCCCTCGTCCGTCCTGAGGGCGATGACCCGCGACATCAGATCGATCGTGTGCTGGTCCGAGGGCCGGGTCCGGCCCCGTGTCACGGTGTAGGGCCGCACCATCGACCCGGTCTCGTCCTCGTACCAGTGGTCGTCGGTCACGGCCGGGTCAGGGGCCCGCGGGGTCGGCGGCCGACCGTACGGCGGCGGCCATGTGGCGGCCGACGCGGCGGACCAGCAGCGCCATCTCGTGGGCGAGCTGTCCGACGTCCGTCTGCACCTCGCTCAGGACGGCCAGTCGGCTGCCGTCGCCCGCCGGGGTGATGAAGAGGTAGGCGTCGTCGAGCATCACCATGGTCTGGCGCACCTCCCCCGCGGCGAAGCGTTCGCCGGCCGAGCGGGCCAGGCTGTGGAAGCCGGAGCAGACGGCGGCGAGGTGCTCGATGTCCCGTCGGCGCATGCCGTCCGAGCAGCTCAGCGGGAGGCCGTCGGCGGTGAGGAGCACGGCCTGGCGGACGTGGTCGGTCCTGGCCACGAGGTCGTCGAGCAACCAGCCGAGGTCCGTGCCGGGCGGTTCGGGGGTGCTGCCGGGGGGCTCGGAGACCCGGTCGGCGGGCTCGGGGGTCTGGTCACGGAGCATCGTCGGCGTCCGTCCCTTCCTCGGTGTCGGTTCGCCGCTCGGATCCGGGCCCGGTGGGCAGGCCCTTGCGGCCGCGGTCGAGGCCGCGCTGGAAGGCGCCGAAGACCGCGCGGACCTCCTCGGCGGTGACCTCGCGCTCCGACGGCTCGTCGGCGGCCGGGCCCTCGGTGCGCAGTTCGGGGGCGAGGGAGGTCTGCCGGACGCGGGTGGGCAGCGCGGGCGGGCTCGCGGCGGGAGCGCTCTGCGGTGAGCGGTCAGCGTGCCGCTCGGGTGCCTCCCTCTGTTCCTCAAGGACCGCGGCGCCCTTCCGGAAGGTCTCGGAGGTCCGGGAGATCTCGGAGGTCCGGGAAGTCTCGGAGGTCCAGGAAGTCTCGGAGGTCCGGGAGGTCCGGGACGGAAGCGTCCGCCGGTCCGTGTCCGCGGCCGGCTCCGGCCGCTCGGGGTCGACCGGCGCGAGGACCGCCTCCGGCAGCAGCACCACCGCGGTCGTACCGCCGTACGGCGACCGGCACAGCGTGACCTCGATGCCGTGCCGTGCGGCGAGCCGACCCACCACGTACAGCCCGAGCCGGTCGTGCCGGGTCGGGTCGAAATCGTCCGGCGTGGTGAGGGTGCGGTGGGCCTCCTCGATCTGTTCGGGTTCGAGACCGAGGCCCCGGTCGTCGATCTCCAGGACGAACCCGCTCCCGGCCCGGCCCGTGCGCAGGGTGACCTGCGTCTGGGGCGGTGAGAACACGGTGGCGTTCTCGACGAGTTCAGCGATCAGATGGACGACGTCGGCGACGGCGTCCGCCGCCACGCCCACCTCCGGCATCGGCGGGACCACGACGCGCGCGTACTCCTCGATCTCGCTCACCGCGGAGGCCACCACGCGGGCGACGGGCACGGGCCTGCGCCATCTGCGGCCGGGCGCGGCGCCGGAGAGGATGATCAGGCTCTCCGCGTGGCGCCGCATCCGGGTGGTGAGGTGGTCGATCCGGAACAGGTCGTCCAGGACGTCCGGGTCGTCGGTGCGCCGCTCCAGCGTGTCGACCAGTTTGAGCTGGCGGTGGACGAGGGCCTGGTTGCGGCGGGCGATGTTGAGGAGCACCGCGAACAGCCCGCGGCGCAGGGTGGCCTGCTTGACGGCCGCCTCGACGGCCGCGAGGCGGGCGGTGTTGAAGGACCGGCCGACCTGGCCGATCTCGTCGGCTCCCGCCTCCCCGTCGGCCAGGGGTGGGGCCTGTGTTGCGGCGTCCACGTCCTCGCCCGCGCCGAGCCGCCGCATCACGTCGGGCAGTTGGCGGGTGGTGAGGAGGTCGGCGGCGTCCCGGAGGGTCTCCAGGCGGCGCGAGATGCGCCGGGCACCGCGCACGGCGAACCACAGGGACAGGCCCACGGCGGCGAGTCCCAGTACACCGACGATCGCCGCCTTGGCCAGCTCCCGGTAGGCGAAGGCCCGTCCGCGCTCGGCGGAGTTGACGGCCGACCGCGTACACAGCTGCATGTACCGCTTGACGGCCCGGTCGGTGGTGGTGCGCCAGGAGCCGGCCGCGACGGCCTCCCCCGCACCCCGCGCGCCCGCCCGCAGCAGGGCGTCCTCGCCTCGGGTCAACTCCCGGTACAGGGAGCCGCGCTGGAACTCCTCGAAGGGGCCGCGCGAGTCGGCGGGAAGGTCGGGCACGTACGTCCGCTCGAAGACCCGGCGGTCCTCGATCGTCGCGGTGAGCGTGTCGTACTGACGGTCGGTGAGCGATCCGGCGGCCCGCGCCCCGGCGACGAGGGCGTCCTCCCGCGAGACGAACTCCCTCACCCGCACCAGCTCGATGACGACCTGGGCCTCGCGCGCCAGCTGTCCGGCCTGCAGCGCGGTGAGGGCGGACTGGACGTCGAAGCCCGGCTCCACGAGGGCACCGTACTCGGTCACCGCCCGGTCCCAGCTGATGGCGCGGGACAGCACCCGCTCCCGCAGCCCCTCCAGCCCGTCGAAGGAGCGCAGCACGGCGTCGAGCACCTGCCGCTGCCTGCCGGAGAGCCGCCCGCGGTCACCGTCCCGGATCGCCGTGCGCATGGCGGTCACGGCACGGTCGGTGCGGCGCTGCTGCTCCATCAGGTCGAGGGCCGCCGCCGTGCCGTGGTCCGCGCCCAGGTAGGCGGCCGCGAGCCGCCGTTCGATCTGGATCTGGCCGACCGCCGTGTCGACGGGCGTCCCGAAGTCGTCGTACACCCCCTGGACCCGGACGAGCGCGCGCAGTTCGCCGGTGACGGACACCATGGCGAAGCTCCACAGCACCATGAGGGCGACCACCGGTGCGAGCGCGAGCGCCACGATGCGCGTACGGACCGTGGTGGGACGGCCGAAGGACCAGCGCATGGACTCCCCAGGACGACAGGACGGTCGGGTGGCTGGGCGACGGTTGGTTACCCATCGGTGTTACTCGCTGGTAGCGGCGCGGATCAACCTACGTGATGGCGCGCCCGCATCGCAATGGCTTCCTCATGGCTTCCTCATGGCTTCCTGGACTGACTCTCGGTTCAGTGCGCGGACATGCCCGGCCGGTCGGCGAGTTCGGAGGGGTCGGAGGGGTCGGCGCGGGGCACGGCGAAGGTGGTCACGACCGCTGCGTGGTCCGAGGGCCAGTCGTTGCCGGCGACGTCGGGCCAGGGTCGCGGCGTGCCGGTGACGAGCGCCCGGGAGTCGAGCACGGTCAGCCCACGGTGCAGCACGAAGTCGATCCGGTCCTGCGGCTCGGGCCGTCCGCTGCCGTCCTCGTGCTCCACGTGGACCGGCGACCAGGTGTGTCCGGGCTCCCGCACGGGGTCGGGGTGGGCCTCGCGGTAGGAGTCGCGCAGGCCGGCCTCCTCGGCGGCCCTGGTCACGGGCCACTCGACGTCCGGCCAGTCCAGGTGCGAGGGCGCGTTGAAGTCACCGACCAGGACCACGGGGACCGCCTCGGTGGCGGACTCGGTGACGCGCCGCAGGATCTCCCGCATCTGCTCCAGGCGGACGCCCTCGTGGGCGATGAGTCCGGCCGCCGGGAGCCCGTCGAAGCGGGCCTCGTAGGGGCCGTACGGGGTGTAGTCGAGGTGGGCGCTCCAGACGTCCACCTCCTGGCCGCCGTCCAGCCGGACGCGCACTCCGGTGCCGCCGTAGAAGCCGACGTCCGGGTCGCCGTGGTGGGCGGTGATCGGGTAGCGGCTGATGACGCCGAGGTTCTCGCCGGCCCGGTGGTGGTGCCAGCCGAGCGCCTCGGCGAGTTCCTGTGCCGAGGTGCCGTAGGTCTCCTGGAGGCCGACCACGTCCGCGCCGGTCTCGGCGATGACCTTGAGCTGCTTCTCGCGGTGGTCGTCGACCTTCGTCCCGCCGCACCAGAGGTTCCAGCTCATCACCCGCAACTCGCGGGGCGCGACCATGGCGCGCAGCCGGGCCGGGGTCACCTCCTCCAGGCTGGTCAGGACGGTGCGTCCGGGTACGGAGTCGATCGGCGCGAGTGAGGGCACGGCGAGCACGGCACAGCCCGCGGCCTCGGCGGACGCCACACCCGTCTCGGTGTCCTCCACGGCCACACATGCGGTGGGGTCGACGCCGAGGGCGCGGCAGGCGGCGAGGTAGGGGTCGGGGGCGGGCTTGGTGTGTTCGGTGTCGTCGGCCGTGACGGAGACCGCGAAGTGTTCGGCGCCGAGGGCCGCGAGGACGGTGTCGGCGACGGCGCGCGGCGACGCGGTCACGAGGGCGGTGGGGACACCCTCGCGGACCAGTTCGCCGAGGAGCCGCAGCGCGCCCGGGCGGGGCACGATGCCGGTGCGGACCCGGTGCGCGAACTCCCGGTGCAGCTCGGTGGCGATCTCCCGCGCCCCGGCGCCCGTGATCCCGCCGAGCCAGGCGGCGGTGTACTCGACGGGCCGGCCGAGCACCTCCGGCTGGTCGGCCCCGGTCAGCCGGCGTCCGAGCCCGTCGGCCACCTGCTCCACCGCCTCCCACCACAGTCGCTCGGTGTCCACGAGCGTGCCGTCCATGTCGAACAGGACGGCCTGGAGGGGGAGTCGGCGGGGGGTGGTGCGGAGGGTCACGGTGCTCTCTTTCACTCGGCGTAACTCAGTGGGGGGATGCGTCCGTCAACGCGTGCGCTCGGCGACCAGCACAGGACGCTCCGGCAGGCTCACGGTCACGGCGGCGCCCGAGCCGAGCCCGGCGGCCTCGTGCGTGGGCAGGTCGGCCTTGACCTCGGTGGCGTCCGGGAGCCGGACGGTGACGCGGGTCGCGGCACCGAGGAAGGCGGTGGCGACGACGCGGGCGGTCCCGGCCTCGTCCGCCCGTACCCGCACCGCCTCGGGCCGTACGAGCACGTCGATCTCCGTCGCGGCGGGCGCGTCCCCGTCGACCGGAAGCCGCTGTCCGAGCACCTCGGCCACGCCGGAGTCCAGCCGTCCCGGAATCCGGCTCATCGTGCCGACGAACTCGGCGACGAAGGCGGTCGCGGGCCGCCCGTACAGCTCGGCGGGCGCGGCGCACTGTTCGAGCCGCCCGGCCCGCATCACGGCGACGCGGTCCGCCATGGACAGCGCCTCTTCCTGATCGTGTGTCACGAACAGTGTGGTGATGCCGAGTTCCTGCTGAAGCCGGCGGATCTCCTCGCGCAGGGTGAGCCGCACCTTGGCGTCCAGGGCGGAGAGGGGCTCGTCGAGCAGCAGCACGCGCGGACGCAGGGCGAGTGCGCGGGCCAGTGCGATGCGCTGCTGCTGGCCGCCGGAGAGCTGGTGCGGGAACCGCTCGCCCTTGTCGGCGAGTCCCACGAGGTCGAGCAACTCGGCCGCGCGGGAACGCCGTTCGGCGGTACGCACCTTGCGCATCCGCAGCCCGAAGGCCACGTTGTCGAGGGCACTGAGGTGCGGGAAGAGGCTGTACGACTGGAAGACCATCCCCGCGTCGCGGCGGTGGGCCGGGACCCGGGTGACGTCCTCGCCGTCGACCAGCACCTCGCCGGAGTCGGGGTGTTCGAAACCGGCGAGCATGCGCAGCGCGGTGGTCTTGCCACAACCGGAGGGGCCGAGCAGGGCGAGGAGTTCGCCGGGCCGGACGGTCAGATCGAGGCCGTCGAGGGCGACGGTCGGGCCGAACTCCCGCCGCAGGCCCCGGAATTCAACGGTGGCGGCCTTGGCGTCGGCGGCCTTCTCAAGCGTGGTGACGGTCATGGTTCATCCCCGGGATGCGGAAGCGGAACGGGAGCGCCCGCCGAGCCCGGCGAGCGAGAGGAGCAGGGCCCAGGTGACGAGCAGGCTGAGCACGGAGACGGCGACGGAGAGCTGGGCCTGCGAGCCGCCGACGCTGTAGATCCACACGGCGAAGGGCTGGAAGCCGAGCAACTGGGCGACGGTGAACTCGCCGAGCACCAGGGCCAGCGTGAGGAAGGAGGCGTTGAGCAGCGCCCCGCGCAGATTGGGCAGCACGACCCGTACCAGCGCCTGCGGCCAGTTCGCCCCGCAGCTGCGCGCGGCCTCGACGAGGGTGCGTACGTCGACGGCGCGCAGCCCGGCGTCCAGGGCCCGGTACACGAACGGCAGCGCCATCACGACGTACGCGAGAACGAGCACGAACGGGAAGTCGGGGTTCTGGAGGGCCACGAACGTCTCGAACAGCGGGGTGCGGGAGAGGTGTTCGGGTCCCCACTTGAGGACCGTGGCGATCCCGGCGACGAAGGCGATCGGCGGGACGACCAGCGGCAGCGAGCAGATCACCTCCACCACGGGCCGCAGCTTCGGGGCACCGAGCCGCAGCGCGACCATCGCGGGCACCATCAGCAGCAGGACCACGGCGATGGTGGCGGCGGCCAGTTCCAGCGACAGCAGCAGACTGGAGCCGAAGCCGTCGGCGGAGACGATCTGGCGGTACGCGTCGAAGGTGATCCCCTGGTTCGGCACGTCGACCGTGAAGATCACGGACGCGGCGAGCGGGACCAGGAAGTAGAGCCCGGCGCAGACGAGGACGACCCCGCGCCAGGGACGTACGCGTACGGACTTGTTCGCCCAGCGGGCGGGCTTCAGGACCCGAGCGGGATTGTTCAGGCTTCCAGCCATCGCGCGCTCCGTCGTTGCAGGGGCAGGTACACGGCCATGACCAGGCCCGCGATGAGGACCATGTCGAGGCTGAGGGCGAGCGCCACGTTCTCCTGGCCGACCAGGACGTTGCCGGAGATGGCGTCGGCGATCTGCAGGGTGACCAGCGGGACCGCACTGCCCACCATGGCCGCCGCGGTGGCGTACGCGGCGAAGGCGCTGCCGAAGAGCAGCACGAGGCCGCCGAGCAGGGAGGGAGTGAGGACGGGGAGGGCGATGTGC
Source organism: Streptomyces sp. NPDC058086 (assembly GCF_042885015.1). Taxonomy (NCBI): domain Bacteria; kingdom Bacillati; phylum Actinomycetota; class Actinomycetes; order Kitasatosporales; family Streptomycetaceae; genus Streptomyces; species Streptomyces sp. NPDC058086. The sequence goes on from NZ_JBHVST010000021.1 coordinate 98,964, forward strand.
CGCCAGTACTGGATTCCGGTGGCGCCGTTGTTCTGTGCGGCCTCGCGCCACTGGGAGCGCAGGCCGTCCAGGGCGGGCGTGATGGTGAGGACCATCAGCGGGATCAGGAAGTACAGGTAGACGATGACCAGGCCCCAGAAGCTGTAGAGGTTCCAGCCCTTGTCCTTCAGACCCAGGTGCTCGGTCAGGACGCCCGCGTTGCCGAGGGTGGCGACGAACGCGAAGGCCAGCGGGACGCCGCCGAAGTTGGCGAGGACGCCGGAGGCGGTGAGGACCGCCTCGCGCAGGGCGCGGAAGCGGGAGGTCACCACGGCCTGGGCGAGCGGCAGTCCGAGGACGGTCGCGATGCCCGCGGAGACCGCGGACAGCTTGACGCTGCCGATCAGGGCGGTGAGGTAGGCGCCCTGGAGCGAGTCGGTCAGGTTGGCCGTGGTGTACGAGGTGGCGCCGGTCGTCTGGTCCTTGACGGTGAAGGCGCCGTTCAGCATGGCCAGGGCGGGGATGCCGAAGGCGATCGCGACGAAGACGAGCAGCGGGAGCACGGCGAGCCAGCCGGGGGCGCGGCGCCGCCGCCGCCGGGAAGCGGCGGCGGCGGGCGTCACGTCGGCCTCGGCCTCGGCGAGGACGGTGGTCATCCGGAGACGGCCTTGCCCCAGCCCTGCGCGAGGACCGTCTTGGCCTTGGCCTGCTGGGCCTCGGTCGGGAAGCTCGGCGTGCCGGAGACCGCGGGGAGCTTGGCGGCGGCGGTCTTGTCGAGGGTGCCGGCGGTCTGCATGGCGGTCATCAGAGCCGGGCGGGCGTAGCCCTTGAGCCAGAGGTTCTGGCCCTCGGTGCTGTAGAGGTACTCCTGCCACAGGCGGGCGGCCGCCGGGTGCGGGGCGTCCTTGTTGATGGCCTGGGAGTAGTACTGGGAGAACTTGCCGTCCGAGGGGACCGTGACCGTCCAGTCGACGCCCTTGGACTTGAACTCGTCGGCGTAACCGGCGTTCAGGTAGTCCCAGTCGATGCTGATCGGGGTCTCGCCCTTCTCGACGGTGGCCGGGGTCGACTCGACGGGCGTGTAGTTGCCGTTCTTCTTCAGCTTGGCGAAGAAGTCCAGGCCGGGCTGGATGTCGTCGAACGAACCACCATTGGCGAGCGAGGCCGCGTAGACACCGCCGAAGGCCGAACCGGACTTGGTGGGGTTGCCGTTGAGGGCGACCTGACCCTTGTACTCCGGCTTGAGCAGGTCCTTGAAGGTCTTCGGGCACTCCTTGACCTTCTTGGCGTCGCAGCCGATGGAGATGTAGCCGCCGTAGTCGTTGAACCAGCGGCCCTGCGCGTCCTTCTGCCCCTCGGAGATGTCGGCGAAGGCGGTCACCTTGTACGGCGCGAGCAGCCCCTGCTGGGCGGCGCTGAGCGCGAACGAGCTGCCCAGGTCGAGGACGTCCGGGGCGCGGTCCTGCCCCTTCCTCGACGTCACGGCGTTGATCTCGTCCTGGCTGGCGCCGTCCGGGTTCTCCACCTCGATCTTGATGCCGTACTTCTTCTTGAAGCCGTCGATCAGGGCACCGTAGTTGGCCCAGTCCCGGGGCAGCGCGATCGCGTGCAGCGTGCCCTCCTTCTTGGCGGCCTTGACCAGGGCGTCGAGGCCGCCGAAGTCCGCGGCGGAGGTCGCGGTGGCCGCGCTCTTGCCGTCGGCGGTGGTCGACTTGTCGTCGGGGGCCGCGCCACAGGCGCTGAGGGCGAGGGCGGCGGCGACGGCGAGGCCGCCGGTGAGGACGGCGGTCCTCGGCAGGAACACGGTCACGGTCTCTCCAGGAGTACGCACGAGGGTTCGGGTGGTGCGGAGAACTTGTCTGAACAAGTTGGCCCCAGTAGGCCCGGCATTGGTGTCTTGTTCGTAAACTTTGGCGAAACCGTGACCCTTGATTCCCTGCACAATCCCGGCCCGCGCCGATCACCTTCCGATCTCGATTAGGCTGGTCACGCTGTGCACAGCAGTCGAGTCAGAGGGGAAGCATGCCGGCGCGACACGAGGAGATCGCCGATGAGCTGCGGCGGGCGATCGACCGCGAGGAGTACACGGTGGGCAGTCTGCTGCCCGCGGAGACGGACCTCGCGGCCCAGTACGGCGTGGCGCGCGGCACGGTCCGCCAGGCCGTCGCGGCCCTGACCGCCGAGGGCCTCATCGGCTCCCGCCAGGGCGCCCGCCGGGTGGTCCTCGCCAGCCGTCGCAGCCAGAGCTTCGCCGAACTGCGCAGCTTCGCCCAGTGGGCGCGCGCGATGGGCCGGGAAGCGACGGGACACGTCGTCGAGCAGGAGCACCGCCCGGCGACCGCGGAGGACGCCGTACGCCTCCAACTCCCCGAGACGACACCGGTGTTGCACGTGCTGCGGGTCCGCGGCCTGGACGGCGAGCCGGTCCTCCTGGAACGGACCGTGTACGCGGACTGGATCTCCCCCGCCGTCGAGGCCGTCGAGCCCGACTGCCCCTCGGTCACACAGCGGCTCTACGAGGACACCGGCCTGGTCTTCGCCTACGGCGAGCACGTCATCGACGCGGTGGCGGCGGGCGCCCAGGACGCCGACCTCCTCGGCGTCCGCCGCACCAGTCCCCTCCTGAGGGTCCGCCGCGTCACCACCACCCGCGAAGGCCGCCCGGTGGAATGGTCCGACGACCGCTACCGCTCGGACGCGGTGAGCTTCAGCGTCCACAACTCGATCGGCAACAACGCGTTGGCCCGCAAAACAGCGGAGTGAGCTGGAGCGCCCCGAAAGGGGCGCGGGGCTGTGACGTATAGCGGCTCCGCCGCGGGGCGCGACCAGCCACAGCCAACCCGCACCCGAACACCGCACCCCAGCGGAGCGCCTACGTGGGCGATCCCGACGAAAACCGCCGCAGCAACGGAGACAACACCAGCACGGACTTGGTCCGTTCGACGAACGGCTCCCCAGCGATCCGCTCCAACACCCGCTCGAAATGCCGCATGTCGGAAGCGAAGACCTGCACCACCGCGTCCGCCTCCCCCGTGACGGTGGACGCGGCCACCACCTCCTGATACCGCTCCAGCCCCCGTTGAATGGTCTCCGGCGAGGTGTTCCGGCGGCAGTAGATCTCGACGAACCCCTCCGTCTCCCACCCCAGCGCCGCCGGATCCACCCGCACGGTGAACCCGGTGATGGCACCCGTGGCCCGCAGCCGGTCCACCCGTCGCTTCACGGCGGGCGCGGACAGGCCGACCAGTTGGCCGATGTCGGCGTAGGAGCGGCGGGCGTCCTCGGCGAGGGCGTGCACGATGCGTTCGTCGAGATCGTTCAGCACTGCGGGTGTTTCACTTTTCTGATGGCGCGAGACGGGAGCGGCGGTAGCCGTAACTGAAGTAGAACACGAGCCCGGCGGCCATCCAGACTCCGAAGACCACCCAGGTGACGGCCGAAAGGCTGCCCATCATCCACACGCACAGGGCCAAGCCGATCGCGGGCAGCACCGGCGACAGCGGCACCCGGAAGGTGCGCCGCATCTCCGGGCGCGTCCGGCGCAGCACCACGACGGCCACATTGACCAGCGCGAAGGCGAAGAGGGTGCCGATGCTGGTGGCGTCGGCGAGTTGGCCGAGCGGGATCGCGGCGGCGAGGACACCGCAGAACAGCGAGACGATCACGGTGCCCGCGCGGGGCGCGCCGGTCTTCGGGTGGACGCGCGAGAACACCTTGGGCACGAGCCCGTCGCGGGACATGGCGAACAGGATGCGGGTCTGGCCGTAGAGCACGGTCAGGACGACGCTGGCGATGGCGATGACGGCACCGGCTGCGAGCAGCGTGCCCCAGAAGGTCTGCCCGGTGACGTTCTTCATGATCTCGGCGAGCGCTGCCTCCGAGTCGTTGAACTTCCGCCAGGGCTTCGCGCCGACGGCGACGGCCGCGACGACGACGTACAGCGCCGTCACGATGACCAGCGAGAGCATGATCGCGCGGGGCAGGTCGCGCTGCGGGTTCTTGGCCTCCTCACCTGCGGTGGAGGCGGCGTCGAAGCCGATGTACGAGAAGAACAGCGTGGCGCCGGCGGCGCTGACGCCCGCCATGCCGAGCGGCATGAAGTGCTCGTAGTTGCCGGACTTGAAGCCCTGGATGCCGATCGCGCAGAACAGCAGCAGCGCGACGATCTTCACGGCCACCATGATCGTGTTGGCGCGTGCGGACTCCTTGGCGCCGCCGAGCAGGAAGGCCATGGCGAGCATCACGACGATCAGGGCGGGCAGGTTGAAGATGCCGCCGTCGCCGGGAGGTGCGGAGAGCGCGTCCGGGATGGTGACGCCGATCGTGCCGTCGAGCAGTTCGTTGAGGTACTCGCCCCAGCCGACCGCGACGGCGGCCACCGACACGCCGTACTCCAGGACCAGACACCAGCCGCAGATCCAGGCGATCAGCTCACCCATCGTTGCGTACGCATACGAGTACGAGGAGCCGGCGACCGGGATGGTGCCGGCCAGCTCGGCGTACGAGAGGGCCGAGAAGAGCGCCGTGAGGCCGGCGATCACGAACGAGAGGGTGACCGCGGGTCCGGCCTTGGGGACGGCCTCGCCGAGGACCACGAAGATGCCGGTGCCGAGGGTGGCACCGATGCTGATCATGGTGAGCTGCCACAGCCCGAGGGAGCGCCTGAGCGAGCCTCCCTCGCCCTGGCCGCCCTCGGCCACCAGGCTTTCCACGGGCTTGCGGCGCATGAGGCGCGCGCCGACACCCGGGGACGGTGCGGCGGACTCTGTGCGGGACTGCGGGGGTGCGCCTTGATCGAGCACGCGGTGGCTCCTTCGTCGCTGCCGGTCGATACGGCGGGGACCGGCGGCACCCCTGGCAGCAGGGACCCACCGAGCGGGGTCCCCGCCACGCCATGTACAGCGCTTGACCCTATGAGCCCGGGCTTCACGGGCGTAATGCAGCAACCTTGCGCATCTCCGCAAGATCGTTGCGTTCATCGCACCTCGGCGCGTGTTCGTTGCGCGGGGCCTTTCGATGGTTGCGCACGCGCCCGCACGGCGGTCCGCGGCAGGTACGCCGACGGCCCCCGTGGGCGCACCACGGGGGCCGTAAGACGGTGGAACGGGTCAGCCCCAGCTGGCGTGCAGGGGCTTGCCCTCCGCATAGCCGGCCGCGCTCTGGATGCCGACGATCGCGTTCTCGGCGAACTCCTCCAGGGAGCCCGCACCCGCGTAGGTGCAGGAGGAGCGGACGCCCGCGATGATCGAGTCGATCAGGTCCTCGACGCCCGGGCGGCCCGGGTCGAGGAACATCCGCGAGGTGGAGATGCCCTCCTCGAAGAGGGCCTTGCGGGCGCGGTCGTACGCCGACTCCTCGCTCGTACGGTTGCGGACCGCGCGTGCGGACGCCATGCCGAACGACTCCTTGTACAGGCGCCCGCTGGCGTCCTGCTGGAGGTCGCCCGGGGACTCGTACGTCCCCGCGAACCAGGAACCGACCATGACGTTGGACGCGCCCGCGGCCAGTGCCATGGCCACGTCGCGCGGGTGGCGGACGCCGCCGTCGGCCCACACGTGCTTGCCGTACTTCTTCGCCTCGGCTGCGCACTCGAGGACGGCCGAGAACTGCGGCCGGCCGACGCCGGTCATCATGCGGGTGGTGCACATGGCGCCGGGGCCGACACCGACCTTGATGATGTCCGCGCCCGCGTCGATGAGGTCCTTGACGCCCTCGGCGGCGACGATGTTGCCCGCGACGATCGGGACCTGCGGGTCGAGCGCGCGCACGGTCCTGATCGCGCTGATCATCGACTCCTGGTGGCCGTGCGCGGTGTCGATGACGAGCGTGTCGACGCCCGCGTCGAGGAGTTGCTTGGCCTTGCCCGCGACATCGCCGTTGATGCCCACGGCGGCCGCGATGCGCAGCTTGCCGTCGGCGTCGGTGGCCGGGGTGTAGAGCGTGGCGCGCAGGGCGCCCTTGCGGGTGAGGATGCCGGCGAGCTTGCCCACGGCGTCCACGGCGGGGGCATAGCGGCGGTTGGCGCCGTCCAGCTTGTTGAACGCCTCGCGCGGCTCGATGTCGGCGTCGAGGAGCAGCAGGTCCCGGGACATGACCTCGGCCAGCTGCGTGAACCGGTCCACGCCGGTGAGGTCGGCGTCGGTGACCACGCCGATCGGGCGGCCGTCCTCGTCGACGACGACGCCCGCGTTGTGGGCGCGCTTGGGCAGCAGCGCCAGTGCGTCGGCGACGGTCTGGTGGGGGGCCAGGACGATGGGGGTGTCGAGCACCAGGTGGCGTCCCTTGACCCAGGAGACGACCTCGGTGACGACCTCGATCGGAATGTCCTGCGGGATGACCACGAGACCACCGCGGCGGGCGACGGTCTCGGCCATCCGGCGGCCCGCGATCGCGGTCATGTTGGCGACGACCAGGGGGATCGTGGTGCCCGTGCCGTCCGGGGCACTGAGGTCCACGCCCTGCCGGGAGCCGACCGCTGAGCGGCTGGGCACCATGAAGACGTCGTCGTACGTCAGGTCGTACGGGGGCTGGATGTCGTTGAGGAAACGCACGTGCTGCACATCCCAGTCGATCAGAGGTGGCCCCCGGACAGGTCAGCCAGGGGGAAGAGCACGTACTTCATTGTCCCATGGCGACCTGAATGTGATGCCCGCACAGATCATCCAGGCTGGTCAGGGGGCAGTTGGTCGGATCCTCCAAGAGAGAGGACGACCGACAGCGTGGCGTCGTGCTCCTCGTAGTGCCCGGCGGCCGATTCCAGTACCTCCTGGGCGGTCTCCCACTCGTCGGGGCGGGCCTTGGCGTAGTGCCGCCAGCCGTTCACCACGATGACGCGGCCCGGGCTGGCGGGCCCCCAGTCGGGGTCGCCCAGGCAGTCCGCGAGGGCGTCCCAGTTCCGGCCGAACCATTCGGGCAGGTCGAGGGCGCGGACGCAGCGTTCCATGAAGGCCGCCTTGTCCGAGACACCGGTGAGGTCGAGCACGCTGACCTGCCATCCGACCGCGCGCGCCGCGCGGAACACCTCCGCCAACAGGCCGTCCGTCACCTCAGCACCGCCCTGAACGACTTGTAGTGATCATCGGTGTAGTAGATCTCACCGCCCTGCCCGGTGACAATGCGACGGGCTCCCCGATCCTGTGCGCCGGGCGTCTTGACCGTGTACTCGTGGTAGTAGCCGCGCTGGTGCTTGGGCAGCATGCCCTCGAAGTTTCCGAAGACGATGCCGTCCCTGGCGTACGGGAAGGGGCCGCCCTTGTCGATGAGGGCAAGCGTCGTACGAGCCTCGGCGGGAAGCCCGGCCGCGTCGACGGTCCCCATCCCGTGGGCCCAGGACGGAACCGCCGACCGGGCCGCCGACGGGGCTCCCGTAACCGCACCCGCCCCGGTACCGGCCGACTCGGTCGACGAGCAGCCCGTCAGGAGCACGCCGAAACACAGAAAAAGCCCTACGAGCGCCCGGGGCACCCACCGCACCACCACCATGCCGCCGATGCTGCCACGGGCCCCTCCACGTGGCGCGTCGATACCCCGAAGCGCCCGCCCAACGGGTCACGGCCCGTCCGGGTCCGCCCGGTTGAGGGCGGGGCGGGGGGACTGGCCCGCTGTCATCAGGTAGTCCGCGGCGGACGTGTCCGTCACCAGGCTGGTGACGAGCCCGGACCGCAGCACCGCGTCGATGGCGGCGGCCTTGCGCTGTCCGCCGGCGATCGCCACGACCTCGGGGATGCGCCGCAGCCGGTCGGCCTCGACGGTGATGCACCGCTCGCCCAGGTCACGGCCGACCCGCCGTCCCTCGGTGTCGAAGAGGTGCGCGGACATCTCGGCGGCGACACCGAGAGTGGCGTAGTGGGCGCGCTCCTCCTCGGTGAGCATGTCGTGCACCGTCGAGATGCCGGGCTCCCAGGAGCCGATCGACACGCAGGCGACCGTGACCTTGTCGAAGTACTCGAAGGCGCGGGCGATCCCCGTCTGGCTGCGCAGCGCGGCCGCGGTGGCAGCGTCCGGCAGCAGCATCGGCGCGTAGATGGGGTGGGCGTCGCCGCCCGACACCTGCGCGGCGCGCCGTACCGCCTCCACCGACCCGCGCTCCGCCGTCCCGGCGTCGTACACGCCCGTCAGCTGCACCACCGTGCACGGCGGGAGCCGGTCGAGCGCCGCCGCCATGTGGATGGTGGAGCGGCCCCAGGCCAGGCCCAGCACATCGCCCTCGTTGACCAGCTCACCGAGCAGGTCGGCGGCGACTTCGCCGAGGTTCTCGGGGTCGGGCGACTCCTCGGCATCCGCCGGGGACTCGACCACGACGGCATGGCGCAGGCCGTAGCGGGCACGCAGCGCGTCGGAGCGCTCCGCGTCCAGCTCGGCGGGCACCCGGATCTCGATCCGCACGAGATCCCGTTCGAGGGCGGTCTCCAGGACCCGGGCCACCTTGAAGCGGCTGACGCCGAACTCCTCGGCGATCTGGATCTTGGATTTGCCCTCGAGGTAGAAGCGGCGGGCCATGGCCGCCGCCTGCACCAGCTCAGCGGGTCCCATCCGCATGGCTGACCGGCCCGCCGACATACCCGACACGGCGATCTCCTCACTGCTGTTCACACTCTGGATTCGCCGTTCATCCTCGCAGATCCGGCGTACTTGATCAGCCCAGATGGGCGGCGTTCACGTTCCCTTTGGTCAGTGGTCGCACGCCCACGCCGCTTGGGCCGTCGCACCCTGAGCCTGGGTGCGCAATGCACGTACCGCCTGGGCCGGATCCGCGGCCCCGTACACGGCCGAACCGGCGACGAAGACGTCCGCGCCCGCCTCCGCGCACCGCTCGATGGTGGACGCCGACACCCCGCCGTCGACCTGAAGCCACAGCTCGAGGCCGTGCTTGCTGATCAGCTCACGGGTGCGGCGGATCTTCGGCAGCATGATGTCCAGGAACGCCTGGCCACCGAAACCGGGCTCGACCGTCATGATCAGCAGCATGTCGAGCTCGGGAAGCAGGTCCTCGTACGGCTCGATCGGGGTCGCGGGCTTGAGCGCCATGGAGGCGCGGGCGCCCTTGGCCCGGATCTCGCGGGCGAGCCGCACCGGCGCGGCGGCCGCCTCGGCGTGGAAGGTGACGGAACCGGCACCCGCTTCCACGTACTGGGGCGCCCACCGATCGGGGTCCGCGATCATCAGATGGCAGTCCAGCGGCGTGTCCGTCGCACGGGCCAGGGACTCCACGACCGGCACACCGAGCGTGAGGTTCGGAACGAAATGGTTGTCCATGACGTCGACATGGAGCCAGTCCGCGCCCTCCACCGCCTGTGCCTCCTGGGCAAGACGGGCGAAGTCCGCGGACAGAATGCTGGGGTTGATCTGCACGGCCATGCCCCAAGCCTGCCATGCCCCGGGCCGGTTGCTCTCCTCGGTCCGGCTCCTGGACCGTACCTGAGACATACCTGAGCCATACCCGCGCCATACCCGCGCCGTGTCCGAGCCGCACCGGGGCGGCGCCGGGACCGTCGCGCGGATGTCGCGCCCCGCAGGTCGGGGTGCCGCCCGGTCGTTCAGCCGCGGGCGAAGGCCAGCAGGTCGGCGTCGAAGACGTCCTTGAACGGGGCGACCATCGACAGACCGTGCGGGGCACCCGGGTACACCTTCAGCGTGGCGTCCTTGACGATTTTCGAGGACTTCTCCGCGGCCGCGACGATGGGCACGATCTGGTCGTCGTCGCCGTGCGCGATCAGGGTGGGGACGTCGAACCGCTTCAGGTCCTCGGTGAGGTCGGTCTCGGAGAACGCCTTGACGCAGTCGTACGAGCCCTTGATCCCCACCTGCAGGGACCACAGCCAGAACGCGTCCCGCGTGCCCTGGGACACCTGCGACCCGGGCCGGTTGGCACCGTAGAAGGGCGCGCTGAGGTCCTCGTAGAACTGCGAGCGGTCGGTCGCGACGCCGTTGCGGATCTCGTCGAAGACCTCCAACGGCAGCCCCTCGGGGTTCGCTTCCGTCTTGAGCATCAGCGGGGGGATCGCGCCGAGGAGGACGGCCTTGGCCACCCGTCCGGTGCCGTGGCGGCCGATGTAGCGCGTCACCTCACCGCCACCCGTGGAGTGGCCGACCAGGATCACATCGCGCAGATCGAGCGCCTCGATCAACTGCGCCAGGTCGTCCGCGTACGTGTCCAGGTCGTTTCCGTCCCACGGCTGCCCCGAACGTCCGTGGCCGCGACGGTCGTGTGCGATCGCACGGAAGCCGTTTTCGGCCATCATGCGGACCTGGGGGTCCCAGGCGTCGGCATTCAGCGGCCAGCCATGGCTGAACACGACCGGCTGCCCCGTACCCCAGTCCTTGTAATAGATTTCCGTGTCATCCTTCGTGGAAATGAAAGGCATGGCATATTTCTTTCGATCGAGTTACGTGCGAGATCTCTGCGAGTCACGTGCGAGATACCTGATCGGCTGAAATGCATGACGGGAATTTCACGCTACCCGACACGCCGCTTTTCCGCGCGGTACGCCTCCAGCAGGCGGAGCCACACCTCACTCGCGGTGGGGTAGCTGGGCACGACATGCCACAGCACGGGCAGCGGCACTCTCGCGACAATGGCCGTCGTGGCGGAGTGGACGAGTTCCGCGACGCCCGAGCCGACGAACGTCGCGCCCACCACCGTGTCGGTACCCCGGTCGATGACCAGTTTGGCGCGCCCGAGGTAGTCCTCGCGCATCACATACGTGCCGGCCAGCGCGGCCATGTCGTACTCGACCGCTGCCACGTCGAGTCCCGCCGCGCGCGCCTCCCGCTCGGTCATGCCGGCCGATCCGACCTCCGGGTCGGTGAAGGTGACCTGCGGGTTGCCCCGATGTCCGTCGGCGGAGCCCGGCGCGCCGGGTTCCGCCGCGGCCGCCGGCCCTTGCGTGGCACGGGCGGCGATCACCTCACCGGCGATCCGCGCCTGGTACTTGCCCATGTGGGTCAGCAGCGCACGTCCGCAGACATCACCTACCGCGTACAGCCAGTGCCCGTCCACCGCCCGCACGGCCTGCTCGTCGTCGACCTCCAGAAAGCCGCCGTCGGGGCATCCCACCGACGACAGGCCGATGTCCTGGGTGTTCGGCGTACGGCCGGTGGCGAGCACCAGTTCGTCGGCGACGAGCGTGCTCCCGTCGTCCAGCCGGACGGTGACCTCGCCGCCGTGCGGCAGCCCGACTCCCGTGTCACGGGGATCGTCGCGCCGCACCTCGGTGATCGACCTGCCGGGAAGCAGCCGCACCCCCGCGGCCGTCAACTGGCCACCCACCATGCGCCCGGCGAAGGGTTCCGACCGGGCCAGCAGGCCGGTGCGCCGGTACACGACGCTCAACTCCTCGACGCCCAGCGCCCTCAGCCAGGTCGCCGCCTCGCACGCGACCACCCCGCCGCCCAGCACGACGACCCGGCGTGGCACCTCGCGCAGATTGGTGACGTCGCGGGACGTCCACGGGCGTGCCTCGCTCATGCCGGGGATCGTCGGCACGGTGGTGCAGGAGCCCGTGTCGATCACCACCGCGTGCCGTGCGGTCAGCACACGGGTGCCGTCGGCCGCCGTCTCCACCGCCACCGAGCGCTCCCCGGTGAGCCGCCCGTACCCGCGCACCACGTCGATGCCGACGCCGAGCGCCCAGTCGATCTGCGAGGAGTCGTCGAGGCCGTTCACGACGGTGTCCCGGCGGGCCAGTACCGCCCGCACGTCCAGTTCGCGCCCGCTCAACAGCGAGGACACACCCGGCACATGCCGTCCGCTGCCCAGCACCTCGGCCGGGCGCAACAGGGCCTTGCTGGGCATGCAGGCCCAGTACGAGCACTCGCCACCCAGCAACTCCGCCTCGACCAGCACCGCGTCCAGACCGGAGAACTGCGTGGCGTACTGTGCCGCGTTCTCCCCGGCCGCGGCGCCGCCCAGGACGATGACGTCCCATTCGGAACGATCGGGATCCACACGCGCTGCCATCATTCACGCCCTCAGATACGAGAATGGTGAACTCGGAGGATTCGGCGATGGCTCTCGTATTGCGCTCGGACGAGGGTTACCACTCGTCGTCCTACTCCGCTTCTGCCTTTTCTCCGAATACGAGAAAGGGTACGCCTTCTGGCTGTTCTTGGCGCTGGGAGAGGTCACGCCGTCCGGCGGATCAGCGCCAGATACATGGCGTCCGTACCGTGCAGATGTGGCCACAGCTGTACGTCGGGGCCGTCGCCCAGCGCCGGTACGCCGGGCAGCAGCGGGCGGGCGTCGAGGAGTTCGGCGGAGCCTGTCTCATAGTGCTTGAGGACGTCGTCCACGACCGCGCGGGTCTCGGCGAGGTGCGGCGAGCAGGTCGCGTACCCGACGACGCCGCCGACCCGCACGGAGTCCAGCGCCGTGCGCAACAGCCCGCGCTGGAGGGGCGCGAAGCCGTCCAGGTCCTCGGGACGGCGCCGCCAGCGGGCCTCGGGACGGCGGCGCAGGGCACCAAGGCCCGTGCAGGGCACGTCCATGAGCACCCGGTCGAAGGTGCCGGGCAGCCACGGCGGACGGGTGCCGTCGGCGGCGATGACCTGGTAGGGGCCGGGATTGCCCGCGAGCGCCTTCGCCACCAGGCCCGCCCGGTGCGGCTGCTTCTCCGAGGCGAGCAGCGCGGCGCCGCGCTCGGCGGCCAGTCCGGCGAGCATGGCGGCCTTGCCGCCGGGGCCCGCGCAGCCGTCCAGCCACGTCTTGTCCCGGCCGTCGAGCGGCGCGTTCGCGAGAGCGAGCGCCACCAGCTGGCTGCCCTCGTCCTGGACGCCCGCACGTCCCTCCCGTACGGCGTCGATGGCACCGGGTTCGCCGCCCTCGCTGAGCCGCACGGCGTACGGCGACCAGCGCCCCGGCAGCGCGCATTCCTCCCCGAGGACGCCGAGGAGTTCGTCGGCGGTGGAGCGCCCGGGCCGGGCCACGAGCGTCACCTCGGGCCGCTCGTTGTCGGCCTCGAGCAGGTCCTCGATCCCGGCACGACCGCCGCCCAGCGCGTCCCACAGCGCCGAGACGACCCAGCGCGGGTGCGAGTGCACGACGGCGAGGTGGTCCTCGGGGTCCTCGTCGTAGGGCGGCGCGACCTGCTCCAGCCAGGCGTCGAGATCCTGCCGGGCGACCTTGCGCAGCACGGCGTTCACGAACTTGGCGCGCCCGTCGCCGAGTACGACGCGGGCGAGTTCGACGGAGGCGGACACGGCGGCGTGCGTCGGGATGCGCGTGCCGAGCAGCTGGTGCACGCCGAGGCTGAGCACATCGAGCACGGGTGGATCGACTTCTCGCAGCGGCCGGTCCACACAGGCCGCGATGACGGCGTCGTACGTCCCCTGCCGGCGCAGCGTCCCGTACACCAGCTCGGTGGCCAGCGCCGCGTCCCGCCCGTCGAACTTTTCCGGTCCCTCCTTCTCGCGCGCCTTGCGCAGCAGCGGCGGCAGGACGAGGTTCGCGTACGCGTCGCGCTCGTCCACGGCCCGCAGCGCCTCGAAGGCGAGCATGCGGACCGGGTCCTTCTGGGGGCGGCGATAGGGCTTGCCGGGCTTGCGCGGCCCACGGGACTGCTCACTCACGAAAAAGGTGCTCCGGATCCTGGATGGTTCGACCCCTCCAGCCTACTTCCGGACGGACGTGGCCGGCCTGACGGCCCACGTGCCCGGCTGTCCGGGCCGAGCGCCGTGCCCGGTGCCCGTCGGGGCCGTGTCCGGATTCAGCCCCTCCCCGCCGTCCGTGGCGGAGCCTGTCGACTCGTGCTGCCCGTAACCGAGTGCCACGCGCGCGTGCGGGCGCGGCGTACCCTCGACGACCGGCTCGACCGGGACGGGACGGTGCGTCAAGCTCCCGCGCCACCAGGGGAGTTGTACAACGGAGGAGGTGCGGGCCGTCGCCATACGACCGTGTGTCAGGCCCCGAGCCGCTCCCCGGAGGCGATGCGCACCCCGCGCGCCCAGTCGGCCGCGCGCATCGGCTTCTTGCCCTGGGCCTGGACCCAGAGCAGTTCCACGGCGTACGAGCCGGTCCCGACGTACACGTTGTTCTTGCCGACGGACAGCTCGGCCGGGGCGAGGTCGGTGCGCTCGGGCACGGGCGTGGCGTGGATGAGCTTGAGCCGCTCGCCGCGGAAGGCGGTCCAGGCGCCGGGCGCGGGCGTGCACCCGCGCACCATCCGGTCGACGCGCAGCGCCGGTGCGGACCAGTCGACATGGGCGTTCTCGACGGTGATCTTCGGTGCCAGGGTGATGCCGTCGGCAGGCTGCGGTACGGCCTTCAGGGTGCCGTCCTCGATGCCGTCCATGGTCGCGACGAGCAGGCCGGCACCGGCGAACGCGAGCCGGGTGAGCAGGTCCCCGCTGGTGTCGGTACGCCGGACCTCCTCGGTGACGGTCCCGTACACCGGCCCCGAGTCGAGCCCCTCCTCGATGAGGAAGGTGGAGGCACCGGTGATCTCGTCCCCCGCCATGATCGCGTGCTGCACGGGGGCGGCGCCGCGCCAGGCGGGCAGCAGGGAGAAGTGCAGATTGACCCACCCGTGGGCGGGCACGTCGAGGGCGACCCGCGGCAGCAGCGCCCCGTACGCCACCACGGGACAGGCGTCGGGCCCGATCTCCCTCAGCCGGGCCAGGAAGTCCTCGTCCCGCGGCTTGACCGGCTTCAGCACCTCGATGCCGGCCTCCTCCGCCCGTTCGGCGACCGGACTCGCGACAAGCCGCCGTCCCCGGCCGGCGGGCGCGTCGGGCCGCGTGACCACGGCGGCCACCTCGTGCCGCCCGGAGGCGATCAAGGCGTCCAGTGCGGGAACGGCGACCTCGGGGGTACCTGCGAAGACGAGCTTCATGGGTGACGGCTGGCCTCTCGGGCGGGAACGCTTCAGGGCCCTGCACCCTCGCCGGTCCGGACGGGGTACGGGGCAGCGCACCAGTCTATGCGGCGCGACGGCTCGGCGGCTCGGGGGTTTGACGGGCGACACCTCGAACACACGAACACACGAACGGGCGAACAGGCGCCGAAGACCGAGGCGAGACAACGGTGCCCCGGGGGCGTACGCCCCCGGACGCGCCCTGTGCATATTCTCTTACGCCCCCGCAGCGTGACCACTCACCCGCAAACGCGTTGGTCAAGAGAGAGTTGACCACAACGGGCCGCGATCGCGGCCCGATCCTTTTCAACGCCGGTTCGAGAGGCTTGTTCATGGCCGACCACGCAACCCACGACGCCCAGGCTCGGGCCAGCCTGCACTTGCTGGTGCGGGACATCGAGCGGGTCCGCCGGCAGGTGGACGCACTGCGCACGCTCACCGCCCAACTGGGCAATGTCTACCGTCCGCGCCGCTCCGGCCCCTCCGCGGGCTTCGTCGTCTACGGACGCGCCCCCGCCCCGACCGTCCGCCTCGCGCAGGAGCTGCGGGACAGCGTCGAGACCCTGGTCACGGCCGCCGTGGACTTCGACCGCTCCCTCGGCTTCTCCTGGGACGCAGTGGGCTCCGCCCTAGGGGTCACCAAGCAGGCGGTGCACCGCCGATACGGCGCCCGCCGCGCCGCCGCGCAGGCCGCCGCCGAGGCCGAGCGCTCCACGGAGACCTCGGGCACCCGCACGGTCGCCGTCAACACGGGCATCCCCACGGTCCCCACGGTCCCCGCCGCCCGCTCCATGCCGACCCAGCCGACCGCGGGCAGCCCCACCCTTCGGGACGAGGTCAGGCCCACGGCGTTCCCGGGCCCCCGCAACGGCTGACCCCACCTCTCGCCTGCCTCCCGGCACCGTCGAAGCCGGGAGGCGGCCCAGGTCGGGGCAGCTCGGACAGGGGGCGGACCAACGCTCGTCACCCGATGTCCGGCGGATCGATCCGAATCCGTACCGGCTCACTCCCGCCCCGCGCCATCCGCGCCGTCTGGGCGGCCTTCAGCGCGGCCGCCAGCGCCGCCCCGCTGCCCGGCGGCACCCGGACGAGCGCCCGCTCCCACTGCTCCCCCGGCGGCGGCGCCCCCACCCGCCGCGGCCCTCCGGCCTGCGTGACGGGCAGCGGCACCGGCCCCAACATCTCCGCATCGCCCGGAAGCTCGACCACGGCGAGAAACCCGGCGAGCGCCTCCGCCGTACCGGACACGGCCGCCATCCGGGACACCGGTGGAAACCCCAGCTCGGCCCGCTCGGCGAGCTCCCGCACCGCGTGTCCGACGGGATCCCACCGTACGAGCGCCTGCACGGGCCGAAGGGTCGGCTCCGCGACGACCACGACCGTGCCCCCGGCTCCCTGCCCGCGGACCAGCGCCGCCGCGCCGATCCACCGTCGCAGCGCGTCCTCGCCGGCCCGCAGATCGGGCCGCGACAGCATCGTCCAGCCGTCGAGCAGCAACGCGGCCGCGTACCCGCCCTCGGCGACGGGCTCGGCCCCCGGGGTGCTCACGACGAGCGCGGGCGCACCCGGGACCGTGTCGAGCACCTGCTCGCGCCCCGACGTCCGTACGGGCACGGCCGGAAACGCCCGCCCCAGCTCCTCCGCGGTCCGCCGCGCGCCCACGACCTGGGCCCGCAGCCGGAACCCACCGCACTCCGGACAGTGCCAGGCCGCCTCGTCCCGCCCGCACCACGTGCACAGCAGCGCCCCGGCGTCCCGCGCCTCCAGCGGTCCCGCGCAGTGCCGGCAGCGAGCCGGAGCCCGACACTGCGCACAGGCCATCCGCGGTACGTACCCACGCCGGGGCACCTGCACCAGTACGGGCCCATGCCGCAGCCCGTCCCTCACCACCTGCCAGGCGAGGGTCGGCAACCGGGCGGCCCGCGCCGCCTCGTCCCGCGCGAGATCCCCGTCCCCCACGGTCCGCACGAGCGGCGCGCTCGCCCGCACCTGCTCCCGCTCGGCGACCAGCGGCAGCGCCCACCCGCTCTCGACCAGTTGCGCGGCCTCGACCGTGCAGCCCCAACTCCCCAACAGAAAAGCGCACTTGTCATGGGCGGCCCGCAGCAGCAGCACTTCCCGGGCATGCGGCTGCGGCGCGTGCTGCTCGCTGTGGCTGTCGTCGCCGTCGTCCCAGATGACGACGAGCCCCAGATCCCGTACGGGCGCGAACATGGCGGCCCGGGTCCCCACGACGGCCCGTACGGACCCACGCCGCACGGCCAGCCACTCCCGGTAGCGCTTCTCGGGCCCGGCCTCGGCCGTGAGCACCGCGTGCTGCCCCTCCCCCAGCACGGAGGACAGCGCGGCATCCACCCGTGTGACGGCCCGGCCGTCCGGCACGACGACGAGCGCGCCCCGTCCCGAGGCGAGCGTCGCGCCCACGGCTCTGGCGATCTCCTCGGCCCAGCCGGGCCCCGGCAACGCGTTCCACACGGCCCGCGGTGCCCCGGCCGCGGCGAGCGACTCGAGAAAGGCCGCCCCCCGCCCGTACCGCGTCCAGGAACCGGTCTCGGGCATACCGGGCGGAGGAAGCGGCGCGGGCGAGGGCTTCTGCTCGGCCCGCGCGTTGCGCGGCGGGACCGCGAGCTGCAGCACGTCCGCGAGGCTCCCCGCGTACCGGTCGGCGACGGCGCGCGCGAGTCCCAGCAGCTCGGGCCCGAGCACGGGCTCGGGCGACACGACCTGCGCGAGCGCGGCGAGCGGCCCGGAGTAGTCGGACTCGGCGAGGCGCTCGACGAGGAACCCGTCGATCAGCCCCCCGCCCTCACGACGGCCCTCCCGCACCCGATGCCGGCCGGCCCCGAACCGCACCCGAACCCGCACGCCCGGCTGCGCCTCGGCGTCCAGCTCCTCGGGCACGGCGTAGTCGAAATACCGGTCAAGGTGCAGCACACCCTTGTCGACGAGAACCCGTGCGACAGGCAACTCCTCGGCGAGCTTCGCCCCCCGCCATGTCCGCGGCTTCGCCTTGGGCGCCCTGGCCTGCCGGACCCCTTCCCGAATCAACGCAAGCTGCTCGGGCGGCGCGCCCTCCGCGCCGCCCTCACCCCACCCGTTCGCGCTGCTCACAGCAACATTCCTACCAGACCCCACTGACACCGCCGCGCGCCCGAGATCAGGCCGGCCACGGATCACGAACGCCCCGAGGGCGCTTCTGCCATGGACCACTCGGCCATACCGGTCCAAGGACCGGCAGCAGGATTCGAACCTGCGAGGGGATCACACCCCGGAAGTACCCGTGACCATCGCACCGGACGCCACGACGTCAGTTCTCCCGAGTTCCAAGCGGCAGCGGACCATGATCCAGAATCACCGCGCGCCCTGGGCGCACTCCACCGAAGTAACCGCAGCCATCGCACCGGGAGACCTCGACCCTACGAACCGCGACCCCACCCGCACCACCGATTTACCCACCCGGCAGCACCGGCCCCACCCGGCAGCACCGGCCCCTCCCGGGTTGTCCGCGGGGGAAACGGTGAGGCCCGGCGCCCCCGAAGGGGTACCGGGCCTCACCGTGCAAGCGTTGCTTACAGACCGACGGCCTTGCGCAGGGCCTCCACGCGGTCCGTGCGCTCCCACGTGAAGTCGGGCAGCTCGCGGCCGAAGTGACCGTAGGCGGCCGTCTGGGAGTAGATCGGGCGCAGCAGGTCGAGGTCGCGGATGATGGCCGCCGGGCGGAGGTCGAAGACCTCGGCAATGGCGGTCTCGATCTTCTCGGCGTCGACCTTGGCGGTGCCGAAGGTCTCGACGAAGAGACCGACGGGCTCGGCCTTGCCGATGGCGTAGGCGACCTGGACCTCGCAGCGGGAGGCGAGGCCCGCGGCGACGACGTTCTTGGCGACCCAGCGCATGGCGTACGCGGCGGAGCGGTCGACCTTGGACGGGTCCTTGCCGGAGAAGGCGCCGCCGCCGTGGCGGGCCATGCCGCCGTACGTGTCGATGATGATCTTGCGGCCGGTGAGGCCGGCGTCGCCCATCGGGCCGCCGATCTCGAAGCGGCCGGTCGGGTTCACCAGGAGGCGGTAGCCCTCGGTCTCCAGCTTGATGCCGTCGTCGAGGAGGGCCTTGAGCTCCGGCTCGACCACGAACTCGCGGATGTCGGGGGCGAGGAGGGACTCGAGGTCGATGTCCGACGCGTGCTGCGAGGAGACGACGACCGTGTCCAGGCGGACCGCCTTGTCACCGTCGTACTCGATGGTGACCTGGGTCTTGCCGTCGGGGCGGAGGTAGGGGATCGTCCCGTTCTTGCGGACCTCGGACAGCCTGCGCGAGAGCTTGTGCGCGAGGTGGATCGGGAGCGGCATCAGGTTCGGGGTCTCGTCCGTCGCGTACCCGAACATCAGGCCCTGGTCGCCGGCACCCTGCCTGTCGAGCTCGTCCTCGTCGCCCTCGACCCGGTTCTCGTACGCCGTGTCGACACCCTGCGCGATGTCGGGCGACTGCGAGCCGATCGACACCGAGACACCACAGGAAGCTCCGTCGAAGCCCTTCTTCGACGAGTCGTAACCGATCTCCAGGATCTTGTCGCGGACCAGCTGGGCGATCGGCGCGTACGCCTTGGTCGTGACCTCGCCGGCCACGTGCACCAGGCCGGTCGTGATCAGCGTCTCCACGGCGACCCGGGACGTCGGGTCCTCACGCAGAAGCGCATCGAGAATGGTGTCACTGATCTGGTCAGCGATCTTGTCGGGGTGACCCTCGGTCACGGACTCCGAGGTGAACAGGCGACGGGACACAACGCTCCCTGTGGTTGCAGCGGCTGCTGGCTGATCATTGGTGGACGGGACGAGAGCTGCGCTCGGCGTCGTCCGAGAACAGTTTATCGGTCGCACTCGCCCACAGGCCCCCCTGTCTCGCTTCTCGGAAGCGCTGTGACCTGCGGCACGGGCATTCTGCGCCATGACGATCGTTCTCCACCAGGGTCGCCACGGGCGATTTCACGCTGATGGACGCGGCAGCTGGGGGTAATGAGACATTCACACCAGGCGGCGTCCCACCAGGTCCCACACCGTCTCGGCCAGAGCCTCCTTGGGTCCGTACGGCACCGGGGTCTCACTGCCGTCGGCCCCCAGCACCACGGCCTCGTTCTCCTCGGAACCGAAGGTCTTGCGCTCCCCCACCTCGTTCACGACGAGAAGATCGCACCCCTTGCGCGCCAGTTTCGTACGACCGTTGGCGAGGACGTCGTCCGTCTCGGCGGCGAAACCGACGACCACCTGGCCGGGGCGGGGACGGTCCGCCGAGATCTCCGCGAGGATGTCCGGATTGCGGACCAGAACGATCGGCTCCGGTTCCTGGTCGTCCTTCTTCTTGATTTTTCCGGCCGCGTACGAGACCGGGCGGAAGTCCGCCACCGCCGCCGCCATCACCACGACGTCGGCGTCCGAGGCCGCCTTGAGGACCGCCTCGCGCAGCTGCACGGCCGTCCCGACCTGCACCACGTCCACGCCCGCCGGGTCCGGCAGTCCGGTGTTCGCGGCGATCAGCGTGACCCGGGCACCCCGCGCGGCCGCCGTGCGCGCCAGGGCGTAGCCCTGCTTGCCGGAGGAACGGTTGCCGAGGAAGCGGACGGGGTCGAGGGGCTCTCGGGTGCCTCCGGCGCTGACGACGACGTGGCGGCCGGCGAGATCGGGCTCGGTCACGCCGCGGGCGAGCACCCGGCGGCAGACCTCGAAGATCTCCGCGGGGTCGGGCAGCCGTCCCTTGCCGGTGTCGACACCGGTCAGGCGTCCCACCGCGGGCTCGATGACAACGGCGCCGCGGCGGCGCAGCGTCGCCACGTTCTCCTGGGTGGCCGGGTGCTCCCACATCTCGGTGTGCATGGCGGGCGCGAAGACGACCGGGCAGCGGGCCGTGAGCAGGGTGTTGGTGAGGAGGTCGTCGGCCAGGCCGTGGGCGGCCTTGGCGAGCATGTCGGCCGTCGCGGGAGCCACCACCACCAGGTCCGCGTGCTGTCCGATGCGGACGTGCGGGACCTCGTGGACGTCCGACCAGACCTCGGTGGAGACGGGGTGGCCGGAGAGCGCGGACCAGGTGGCGGCGCCGACGAAGTGCAGCGCGGAGTCGGTGGGGACGACACGAACGTCGTGGCCCGACTCCGTCAGCCTGCGCAACAGCTCACAGGCCTTGTACGCGGCGATGCCACCGCTGACCCCCAGCACGACCTTGGGCTTGTCCACCGTCTCTCCCCGAGCTCGGAAACGTACGACTCCATGACACACCACAGGCCCGGCGGTCGCGCCGCCGGGCCTGGGATGAGCGATTGAACGACTACTGCGCGGGGCCCTCTACGGCCTCGGACGTCAGCAGACCCGCATTGATCTCGCGCAGGGCGATCGACAGCGGCTTCTCGTGGACGTGGGTGTCGACGAGCGGACCGACGTACTCGAGGAGGCCCTCACCGAGCTGCGAGTAGTACGCGTTGATCTGACGGGCGCGCTTGGCCGCGTAGATCACGAGGCTGTACTTCGAGTCTGTGGCCTCGAGGAGCTCGTCGATCGGAGGGTTGATGATGCCCTCGGGAGCGGTGATGGAAGAGGACACGCTCTGCCTTCCGAAAGGTGGAAAATGACCTGAAAGATCAAACAACTTCCGTCAAGGCTAGCAGCTCACGCGCCACGTCCTCGACGGAGGTGTTGACCAGGGTGACATCGAACTCCGGCTCGGCCGCCAGTTCGATCTTGGCCGCCTCCAGGCGGCGCTCGATCACCTCGGGCGGTTCGGTGCCCCGTCCGGTGAGCCTGCGCACCAGCTCGTCCCAGGAGGGCGGAGCCAGGAACACGAGCAGGGCCTCCGGCATGGACTCGCGGACCTGCCGTGCGCCCTGGAGGTCGATCTCCAGGAGAACGGGCACACCCGATTCCAGGTGCTCCAGGACGGCGGCACGCGGCGTCCCGTAGCGGTTGCCGGCGAATTCGGCCCACTCCAGCAGCTCGCCGTTGGCGATCAGCTTGTCCATCTCCTCGTCGGAGACGAAGAAGTAGTGGACTCCGTGCTTCTCACCGGGGCGCGGCTTGCGGGTCGTCGCCGACACCGAGAGCCAGACCTCGGAGTGTTCCTTGCGCATATGGGCGACGACCGTGCTCTTGCCGACCCCAGAGGGGCCGGAGAGCACGGTCAGCCGCGGACGTTCACTCATGCAGCGATTATTCCAGCAATCCCGGTGTGCCCAGGACTCAGGCGCCGGAACCGCCGAACTCACGCTCCAGAGAAGCGATCTGGTTCGAACCGAGGCCGCGTACGCGGCGGCTCTCGGAGATACCGAGTCGCTCCATGATCTGCTTGGCGCGGACCTTGCCCACGCCCGGCAGGGACTCCAGGAGAGCGGAGACCTTCATCTTGCCGATGACGTCGTTCTCCTGACCCTGCTTGATGACCTCGTGAAGCGAGGCGCCGGAGTGCTTGAGTCGATTCTTGACCTCGGCCCGCTCCCGGCGAGCCGCGGCGGCCTTTTCGAGCGCGGCTGCGCGCTGTTCAGGGGTAAGGGGCGGAAGAGCCACGCCTACGTCACCTCGGATGTCGAACTGTCGGATACGGACCGGTGAGGAACCTAGTCGCCCCACACCTGGGGAGCTACGAGCAACACGCTTGCCCGTTCTCCCCCCACTGCCTTGAAGAGCGTGGGGGGTGCCCCACTCGACGGAGACTAGCGGGCAAGTGCGCCAGAGTCAGCGAGAACAGCGGAAAAGTCCTGGTCAGCCTCCCTGGAGCCGGACATTTGAGACATACTGCCCCGGATTTGAGGATGTATTCAGACTCGCGGCGCTCCGGAGGCACTCATCGGAGGACTCCCGAACGGCTGTCGGAGGACTCAGGCGGCCGTCACGGCGGCCCTGATCTCCTCCGCGAAGCGCTCCGCGGACGCCCGCAGCGCGATCACGTCGGGACCGTGACGAAGAACACCCCGGCTCACGTTCGGCACGACATTGCGCACCGCCGCCCCGAAGACGCCCGCCAGATCGGCCGCCGTGGCTCCCTGGGCGCCGATGCCGGGCGCCAGGAGCGGTCCGTTGATGTCCAGGTCGTAGGAGGAGAGATCACCCAGCGTGGCGCCGACGACCGCGCCGAAGGACCCCAGGGGCGTCTCTCCCACGTTCTCGGCGGCGAGGTGGGCCAGCATGGTCGCTCCGACGTTACGACCGTCCCCGCGGACCGCGTGCTGCACCTCGCCGCCCTCCGGGTTGGAGGTGAGCGCGAGCACGAAGAGCCCGGCGCCGCTCTCGCGCGCCAGCTCCACCGCGGGCTTCAGCGAGCCGTAGCCCAGGTACGGCGACACGGTCAGCGCGTCCGAGAACAGGGGCGCGTCCTTGCGCAGGAAGGTCTCCGCGTACGCGGCCATGGTCGAGCCGATGTCGCCGCGCTTGGCGTCCATCACGACCAGTGCCCCGGCCGCCCGCGCCTCCTCGACCGACTTCTCCAGGACGGCGATGCCGCGCGACCCGAACCGCTCGAAGAACGCGCTCTGCGGCTTGAGGACCGCGACCCGCTCGGCCAGCGCCTCGACGACGGTGCGGCTGAACCTCTCCAGGCCCGCGATGTCGTCGTTCAGGCCCCAGTCGGTGAGCAGGGAGGCGTGCGGGTCGATGCCGACGCACAGCGGGCCGCGCTCGTCCATTGCGCGGCGAAGACGTGCGCCAAAGGGTTCCAGGCTCATGCGGACTTCCTCACGTCGGCGCCGACCGCGTCGGCGAGGGTGGCGTACGGGCTGGTACGGAGGCGGGCGGCGAGCCCCTTGTGGATCGCCCGGCCCCAGAAGGGGCCCTCGTAGATGAACGCGCTGTACCCCTGGACCAGCGTGGCGCCGGCCAGGATGCGCTGCCAGGCGTCCTCGGCGTTCTCGATGCCACCGACGCCCACCAGGGTGATCCGGTCGCCCACGCGCGCGTAGAGGCGGCGCAGCACCTCCAGGGAGCGTGCCTTCAGCGGCGCGCCCGAGAGTCCGCCGGTCTCCTTGACGAGCGAGGGGTCGGACTTCAAACCGAGTCCGTCGCGCGCGATGGTGGTGTTCGTGGCGATGATCCCGTCCAGGCCGAGCTCGACGGCGAGGTCGGCGACCGCGTCGACGTCCTCGTCGGCGAGGTCGGGCGCGATCTTGACGAGCAGCGGCACACGCCGGTCGGTGACCGCGCGGTCGGCGGCCTCGCGGACGGCGCTCAGCAGCGGCCGCAGTGCCTCGGTGGCCTGCAGGTTGCGCAGGCCGGGCGTGTTCGGCGAGCTCACGTTCACCACGAGGTAGTCCGCGTGCCGGGCGAGCCGCTCGGTCGACTTCACGTAGTCGCCGACGGCCTCCTCCTCGGGGACGACCTTGGTCTTGCCGATGTTGACGCCCACGACGGTCCTGAAGACGGGCGTACGGGCCCTCAGGCGCTCGCTGACGGCCGCGGAGCCCTCGTTGTTGAATCCCATGCGGTTGATCAGCGCCCGGTCCGGCACAAGGCGGAACAGCCGCTTCTTGGGGTTGCCCGGCTGCGGCTCCCCCGTGACCGTGCCGATCTCGATGTGGTCGAAGCCGAGCATCGACATCCCGTCGATCGCGACGGCGTTCTTGTCGAAGCCCGCCGCGAGCCCGAAGGGACCGTGCATCCGCAGGCCGAACGCCTCGGTCCGCAGCTCCTTGTGGCGGGGCGCGAGCGCCGCGGCGATGAACGTACGCAGCACGGGGATACGGGCGGCGAGCCGGATCCAGCGGAAGGCGAGGTGGTGGGCCTGCTCGGGGTCCATCCGCTTGAAGACCAGCCGGAAGAAAAGCTTGTACATGTCTCAGTGTCCTCTTGAAGCTCTCGGTGTCCTCGTGAAGCCTCATGAGCCTCATGAAGAGGGGGACACCGTTTCCGGTGTCCCCCTCAGGGCTGCCAGGGCCTCCCCGGCGGATCTTGCCGGGGTCGCGGGGTCTGGCACGCACGGCCGTGCTGAAGGGGTGCCGTGACTCGCGACCGGCCTGATCCGCCGGGCAGGCCCTAGTCGCGGGCCGCTGTCAGATGTCCGGCGTGTTCCTGGAGTGAGCGGACGCCCACGTCGCCGTGGTTGAGCGCGTCGATGCCCTGGACGGCGGCGGCGAGCGCCTGGACGGTCGTCAGGCACGGCACGGAGCGTGC
The DNA here is from genome assembly GCF_042885015.1 of Streptomyces sp. NPDC058086. Taxonomy (NCBI): domain Bacteria; kingdom Bacillati; phylum Actinomycetota; class Actinomycetes; order Kitasatosporales; family Streptomycetaceae; genus Streptomyces; species Streptomyces sp. NPDC058086. Next base: position 123,928 of record NZ_JBHVST010000021.1, read on the forward strand.
CACCGCGGCCGTACGGATCTCGTAGCCGTCGAGGCGGCCACCGGTGCCGTACGGCGTGTTGACAATGAGGTCGACCTCGCCGTCGTGGATCAGCTGGACGATGGTCCGCTCGCCGTTGGGGCCGGTGCCCTCGGACTGCTTGCGCACGATCGTCGCGTTGATGCCGTTGCGCTTGAGCACCTCGGCCGTGCCGGAGGTGGCCAGCAGCTCGAAGCCGTGCGCGACCAGCTCGCGCGCCGGGAAGATCATCGAGCGCTTGTCGCGGTTGGCGACCGAGATGAAGGCGCGGCCCTTCGTCGGCAGCGGACCGTAGGCGCCCGCCTGGGACTTGGCGTACGCCGTGCCGAAGACGGAGTCGATGCCCATGACCTCACCGGTGGAGCGCATCTCCGGGCCGAGGACTGTGTCGACGCCGCGCCCGTGGATGTCGCGGAAGCGCGACCACGGCATGACGGCCTCCTTGACGGAGATCGGCGCGTCGAGCGGCAGCTCACCGCCGTCGCCGTGTGCGGGGAGCAGCCCCTCGGCCCGCAGCTCGGCGACGGTCGCGCCCAGCGAGATCCGGGCGGCGGCCTTCGCCAGCGGCACCGCGGTCGCCTTCGAGGTGAAGGGGACCGTGCGCGAGGCGCGCGGGTTGGCTTCGAGGACGTACAGGATGTCGCCCGCCATCGCGAACTGGATGTTGATCAGGCCACGGACCCCGACACCCTTCGCGATGGCCTCGGTGGAGGCCCGCAGCCGCTTGATGTCGAAGCCGCCCAGCGTGATCGGCGGCAGCGCGCACGCCGAGTCGCCGGAGTGGATACCGGCCTCCTCGATGTGTTCCATGACGCCGCCGAGGTACAGCTCCTCGCCGTCGTACAGCGCGTCCACGTCGATCTCGATCGCGTCGTCGAGGAAGCGGTCGACGAGAACCGGCCGGGAGGGGCTGATCTCGGTCGACTCGGCGATGTAGGACGACAGCCGGGTCTCGTCGTACACGATCTCCATGCCGCGCCCGCCGAGGACGTACGACGGCCGTACGAGGACGGGGTAGCCGATCTCGTCCGCGATGGCCTTGGCCTCGGCGAAGGTGGTGGCGGTGCCGTGCTTGGGGGCCGGGAGACCGGCCTCCGCGAGGACGCGTCCGAAGGCGCCGCGGTCCTCGGCGGCGTGGATCGCCTCGGGGGACGTGCCGACGACCGGCACGCCGTTGTCCTTGAGCGCCTGGGCCAGGCCCAGTGGGGTCTGGCCGCCGAGCTGGACGATGACACCGGCGATCGGGCCGGCCAGCGACTCCGCGTGGACGATCTCCAGCACGTCCTCGAGCGTCAGCGGCTCGAAGTACAGGCGGTCGGAGGTGTCGTAGTCCGTGGAGACGGTCTCGGGGTTGCAGTTGACCATCACGGTCTCGTAGCCCGCCTCGCTGAGCGCGAAGGAGGCGTGGACGCAGGAGTAGTCGAACTCGATTCCCTGGCCGATGCGGTTCGGGCCGGAGCCCAGGATGATCACCGCGGGCTTCTCGCGCGGCGCGACCTCCGTCTCCTCGTCGTACGAGGAGTAGAAGTACGGGGTCTTCGCCGCGAACTCGGCGGCGCAGGTGTCGACCGTCTTGTACACCGGGCGCACACCCAGCGCGTGCCGCACCTCGCGCACGACGTCCTCGCGCAGCCCGCGGATCTCGGCGACCTGGGCATCGGAGAAGCCGTGCCGCTTGGCCTCGGCGAGCAGCTCGGGGTCGAGCTTGTCGGCGGCGGCCAGCTCGTCCGCGATCTCCTTGATCAGGAAGAGCTGGTCGACGAACCACGGGTCGATCTTCGTCGACTCGAAGACCTCCTCGGGCGTGGCGCCCGCGCGGATGGCCTGCATGACGGAGTTGATCCGGCCGTCGGTGGGCCGCACCGCCTCTTCCAGGAGAAGGGCCTTGTCACCGGGCTCGCCGACGAACGTGAACTGGCTGCCCTTCTTCTCCAGCGACCGCAGCGCCTTCTGCAGCGCCTCGGTGAAGTTGCGGCCGATCGCCATGGCCTCGCCGACCGACTTCATGGTGGTCGTCAGGGTGGAGTCGGCGGACGGGAACTTCTCGAAGGCGAAGCGCGGGGCCTTCACGACCACGTAGTCGAGCGTCGGCTCGAAGGACGCCGGGGTCTTCTCCGTGATGTCGTTCGGGATCTCGTCGAGCGTGTAGCCGACGGCGAGCTTCGCGGCGATCTTGGCGATCGGGAAGCCGGTCGCCTTGGAGGCGAGCGCCGAGGAGCGCGACACGCGCGGGTTCATCTCGATGACGATGATGCGGCCGTCGTCGGGGTTCACCGCGAACTGGATGTTGCAGCCGCCGGTGTCGACGCCGACCTCGCGGATGATCGCGATGCCGATGTCGCGCAGCCGCTGGTACTCGCGGTCGGTCAGCGTCATCGCCGGGGCGACGGTGATGGAGTCGCCGGTGTGGACGCCCATCGGGTCGAAGTTCTCGATGGAGCAGACGACCACGACGTTGTCGTTCTTGTCGCGCATCAGCTCCAGCTCGTACTCCTTCCAGCCGAGGATGGACTCCTCCAGGAGCACCTCGGTGGTCGGGGAGAGCGTGAGGCCCTGGCCGGCGATGCGGCGCAGCTCCTCCTCGTCGTGCGCGAAGCCGGAGCCGGCGCCGCCCATGGTGAAGGAGGGGCGGACGACGACCGGGTAGCCGCCGAGCGTCTCGACGCCCCCCAGGACGTCGTCCATGGAGTGGCAGATCACGGACCGGGCGGACTCGCCGTGGCCGATCTTCGCGCGGACGGCCTCGACGACGCCCTTGAAGAGGTCGCGGTCCTCGCCCTTGTTGATCGCCTCGACGTTGGCGCCGATGAGCTCGACGCCGTACTTCGCCAGCACACCCTGCTCGTGCATGGAGATCGCGGTGTTGAGCGCCGTCTGGCCGCCGAGCGTCGGCAGCAGGACGTCCGGGCGCTCCTTGGCGATGATCTTCTCGACGAACTCGGGGGTGATCGGCTCGACGTAGGTGGCGTCGGCGATCTCCGGGTCCGTCATGATCGTCGCCGGGTTGGAGTTGACGAGGATGACCCTCAGGCCCTCGGCGCGCAGGATGCGGCACGCCTGGGTGCCGGAGTAGTCGAACTCGGCGGCCTGGCCGATGACGATCGGGCCGGAGCCGATGACCAGGACGGACTGGATATCGGTGCGCTTAGGCACGCTGGCCCTCCATCAGGGATACGAAGCGGTCGAACAGGTAGGCGGCGTCGTGCGGGCCGGCTGCCGCTTCGGGGTGGTACTGGACGCTGAAGGCCGGCTGGTCGAGGAGGTGGAGCCCCTCGACGACCTGGTCGTTCAGGCAGACGTGGGAGACCTCGGCGCGGCCGTAGGGGGTCTCGGAGACCTTGTCGAGCGGCGCATCGACGGCGAAGCCGTGGTTGTGCGCGGTGACCTCGACCTTGCCGGTCGTACGGTCCTGCACCGGCTGGTTGATGCCGCGGTGGCCGTACTTCAGCTTGTAGGTGCCGAAGCCGAGGGCGCGGCCGAGGATCTGGTTGCCGAAACAGATGCCGAAGAGCGGGGTCTTGCGGGCGAGGACCTCCCGCATGACGGCGACGGGGCCGTCCGCGGTGGCCGGGTCACCGGGGCCGTTGGAGAAGAAGACCCCGTCGGGGTTCACGGCGTACACGTCCTCGGCCGTGGCCGTGGCGGGCAGCACGTGCACCTCGATGCCGCGCTCGGCCATGCGGTGCGGGGTCATGCCCTTGATGCCCAGGTCGACGGCGGCGACGGTGAACTTCTTCGCGCCGATGGCGGGGACGACGTACGTCTCCTTGGTGGCGACCTCTTCGAAAAGGCTGGCGCCCTTCATCTCGGGCGCCTGGCGCACCTCGGCGAGCATGGTGCCCTCGTCGGGCAGCGCGTTGCCGGAGAAGATGCCGACGCGCATGGCGCCGCGCTCACGCAGGTGACGGGTGAGGGCGCGGGTGTCGACACCGCTGATGCCGACGACACCCTGGCTGCGCAGTTCCTCGTCCAGCGAGCGCCGGGCGCGCCAGTTGGAGGGCACGCGCGCGGGGTCGCGTACGACGTATCCGGAGACCCAGATCCGCTTCGACTCGGGGTCCTCGTCGTTGACGCCGGTGTTGCCGACGTGCGGGGCGGTCATGACGACGACCTGGCGGTGGTACGAAGGGTCGGTGAGAGTCTCCTGGTAGCCGGTCATCCCGGTGGAGAACACGGCCTCGCCGAAGGTCACCCCCACGGCCCCGTAGGCGCGGCCACGGAAGGTCCGGCCGTCCTCCAGGACGAGTACGGCGGGAGCTGCCTTGTGCCTCTGCGAGGCGGCTCCCTGGATGGAGGTCGTCATCGTGCGCCTTCCGTCTTGGTGCTCTTGTTGATCATGTCGTTCAGGGTGTCGACCCACTCGGTGTGCTCGGCCGCGCGGTCCGAGCGGAACCCGGAGTCGATCAGCTTGTCGCCGTGCGCCCAGGTGACGACGAGCAGACCGCCCTCGCTGAGGACCTTCCCGGCGATGCCCTTGCCGAGCAGGGCCTCGCGCAGTGCCTCGGCCGGGATGAAGAAGTCGGTGGCCCCGGGGCGCACGACGTCCAGTCCCGCGTCCGTCAGCGTGAGCTCGACCCGGCTGCGGGTGCCCAGGCCGTGCGCCACGATGCGGTCCAGCCACTGCCCGGCGGTGGTGGAGCCGTGGTAGCGGCCGCTCATCCTCAGTTTCACCGGGCCGGGGTCTTCCGGCATTCCGGGCAGCGGCGGCTTGCCGCCTCCGTTGAGGGTGGTGGCGGGCGACGGGCGGGCGGGCAGCTCCGGCAGGTCACCCTGAAGGGTGCCGCGCCACTTCCAGCCCTCGCGCATCAGCCAGTAGACGAGGGCGACGAACAGGACGAGGCCGACGAGCCAGCCGATCCGGGCGGCCCAGTCGGTCACTTCGGCCGACTTCTGTTCGGCAGCCACGGAGGCGGCCATCGGGATGAGAGGTGTCACGCGAGCTTCCCGTCGACGAGGGTGGCCTTGCCCCGCAGCCAGGTGTGCGTGACCCGGCCCGGCAGCTCACGGCCCTCGTAGGGGGTGTTGCGGCTGCGCGAGGCGAAGCCCGCGGGGTCCACGGACCCACGGTATGCCGTGTCGACGAGCGTGAGGTTGGCGGGCTCACCTGCCGAGACGGGACGGCCGTGGCCCGCGGCCTGCCCGATCCGGGCGGGCTTGAAGGACATGCGGTCGGCGACGCCGGCCCAGTCCAGCAGCCCGGTCTCCACCATCGTCTGCTGGACGACGGAGAGCGCGGTCTCGAGCCCCACCATGCCCATGGCGGCGGCGGCCCACTCGCAGTCCTTGTCCTCGTGCGGGTGCGGCGCGTGGTCGGTGGCCACGATGTCGATCGTGCCGTCGGCGAGCGCCTCGCGCAGCGCCGTCACGTCGCGCTCGGTGCGCAGCGGCGGGTTGACCTTGTAGACCGGGTTGTACGTGCGGACCAGCTCGTCGGTGAGGAGGAGGTGGTGCGGGGTGACCTCGGCGGTGACGTCGATGCCGCGGGACTTGGCCCAGCGCACGATCTCGACGCTGCCGGCGGTCGACAGGTGGCAGATGTGGACGCGCGAGCCGACGTGCTCGGCGAGCAGGACATCCCGGGCGATGATCGATTCTTCGGCCACCGCGGGCCAGCCTCCGAGCCCCAGCTCGGCGGAGACGACGCCCTCGTTCATCTGGGCGCCCTCGGTGAGGCGGGGCTCCTGCGCGTGCTGCGCGACCACACCGCCGAAGGCCTTCACGTACTCCAGGGCCCGGCGCATGATCACCGCGTCGTCCACGCACTTGCCGTCGTCCGAGAAGACGGTGACGCCGGCCGCGGACTCGTGCATCGCGCCCAGCTCGGCGAGCTTCTTGCCCTCCAGGCCGACCGTGACGGCGCCGATGGGCTGCACGTCGCAGTAGCCGTGCTCCTGGCCGAGCCGGTAGACCTGCTCGACCACGCCGGCGGTGTCGGCGACCGGGAAGGTGTTGGCCATGGCGAAAACGGCGGTGTAGCCGCCGCTCGCCGCCGCGCGCGTACCGGTCAGGACGGTCTCGGAGTCCTCACGACCGGGCTCCCGCAGATGGGTGTGCAGGTCGACGAGGCCCGGCAGGAGGATCTTGCCCTCGGCCTCGACGACCTCGGCGCCCTCGTCCGGGAGACCGGTACCGACCGCCTCGATGACGGCACCGTCGATCAGCACGTCCTGCGGCTCGCCCCCGAGCACCTTCGCACCACGGATCAGGATCTTGCTCATGTTCTTACTTCTCCTCGGTACGGGTGTGGGTGACGGCGGGCTCGTTGCCGCCCAGGAGCAGGTAGAGCACGGCCATGCGGATCGAGACGCCGTTCGCGACCTGTTCGACGACGGTGCAGCGGTCGGAGTCGGCGACCTCGGCGGTGATCTCCATGCCGCGGACCATCGGGCCGGGGTGCATCACGATGGCGTGCTCGGGCATCTTCGCCATGCGGTCGCCGTCGAGGCCGTAGCGCCGCGAGTACTCGCGCTCGGTCGGGAAGAACGCCGCGTTCATCCGCTCGCGCTGGACGCGCAGCATCATCACCGCGTCGGACTTGGAGAGGGTGCTGTCGAGGTCGTAGGAGATCTCGCAGGGCCAGGACCCGACGCCGACCGGCACCAGGGTGGGCGGCGCGACGAGGGTGACCTCGGCGCCGAGGGTGTGCAGCAGGTCGACGTTGGAGCGGGCGACCCGGCTGTGCAGGACGTCGCCGACGATCGTGATGCGCTTGCCGGCCAGGTCCTGGCCGATCCCGGCGTCACGGCCGACCAGGCGCCGGCGCATGGTGAAGGCGTCGAGCAGGGCCTGCGTGGGGTGCTGGTGGGTGCCGTCACCCGCGTTGATGACGGCGGCGTCGATCCAGCCGGAGGTGGCGAGCCGGTACGGGGCTCCGGAGGCGCCGTGCCGGATGACGACGGCGTCGACACCCATGGCTTCGAGGGTCTGGGCGGTGTCCTTCAGGGACTCTCCCTTGGACACCGAGGAACCCTTGGCGGTGAAGTTGATGACGTCCGCGGAGAGGCGCTTCTCGGCGGCCTCGAAGGAGATCCGGGTACGGGTCGAGTCCTCGAAGAAGAGATTGACGACGGTGCGGCCGCGCAGGGTCGGCAGCTTCTTGATCGGCCGGTCGGCGACCCGGGCCATCTCCTCGGCGGTGTCGAGGATCAGGACGGCGTCGTCGCGGGTGAGGTCGGCGGCCGAGATGAGATGACGCTGCATCTGTCAGGCTCCGTAAGGCAGTTCAGGAGAATTCGGGCAGGCGGGCGCGCATGGACGCGCACTCGGGGGCGTACGGCGGTGACGTACTCCGGAGTGCTAGTGCTGCGCGTCCGGGGAGGTCCGCTTCGCACCGAGCAGCACGGTGTCGCGACCGTCCTCCTCGGCGAGCTGGACCTTGACCGTCTCCCGCAACGACGTGGGGAGGTTCTTGCCGACGTAGTCGGCGCGGATGGGCAGTTCGCGGTGGCCGCGGTCGACGAGGACCGCGAGCTGCACGGCGCGCGGGCGGCCGATGTCGTTCAGCGCGTCGAGCGCGGCGCGGATGGTGCGGCCGGAGAAGAGCACGTCGTCGACGAGGACGACCAGGCGGCCGTCGATGCCGTCACCGGGGATCTCGGTGCGGGCCAGCGCACGCGGCGGGTGCATGCGCAGGTCGTCGCGGTACATGGTGATGTCGAGCGAGCCCACCGGGATCTTGCGATCGGTGATCTCTTCGAGCTTGTCGGCCAGTCTGCGGGCCAGGAAGACGCCCCGGGTCGGAATGCCGAGGAGCACCACGTCGTCGGCGCCCTTGGCGCGTTCGACGATCTCGTGGGCGATGCGGGTCAGCACCCGCGCGATGTCGGGGGCTTCCAGAACGGGCCGCGCATCGGCTTCGTACTGCTGTTTGTCCTGCTCGGTGTCCATACGAAACGGACCTCCTTCTCCGCCTCACGGGACGGATCATTAAAGGACGTCGGATTTGCGCCATCCACGGTACCAGCCCGACAACACGCCTGATCACCACCCTGTGGGCCACCGCCGGTGACTCCCGCGCGAAGGTCGGTCCGGACCATTCGGCTTGACGGGGAAGAGTAACGCTGCGTAACCTCACAGTGAGTCACCAGAGTCACCAGCCGCGCGGCGGAGCCGCACGTTGATACAGCGTCCGGGGAGCTATATGTCCAGCGAATACGCCAAACAGCTCGGGGCCAAGCTCCGGGCCATCCGCACCCAGCAGGGCCTTTCCCTCCACGGAGTCGAGGAGAAGTCACAGGGACGCTGGAAGGCGGTCGTGGTCGGGTCGTACGAGCGCGGCGACCGCGCCGTCACCGTGCAGCGCCTCGCCGAACTGGCGGATTTCTATGGGGTTCCCGTACAGGAGCTGCTGCCCGGCACCACTCCTGGCGGGGCCGCCGAGCCGCCGCCGAAGCTCGTCCTCGATCTGGAGCGGCTGGCCCACGTGCCGGCCGAAAAGGCGGGTCCTCTGCAGCGTTACGCCGCGACGATCCAGTCCCAGCGCGGTGACTACAACGGCAAGGTGCTGTCGATCCGCCAGGACGACCTGCGCACCCTCGCCGTCATCTACGACCAGTCGCCCTCGGTCCTCACCGAGCAGCTGATCAGCTGGGGCGTGCTGGACGCGGACGCGCGCCGCGCCGTCTCCCACGACGAGGGCTGACCCCTTCGGGGAATTCAGCAGAAACGTGCCGCCGGGGTGGCCGGAACCATGGGTTC
>NZ_JBHVST010000022.1:0-131870 GCF_042885015.1 Streptomyces sp. NPDC058086
ATCAGTGGCGGGCCCGCGGCCGCGTTCGCGCGCGGAGCGGGGCGGAGTCGGTGGCCGTGAGATCGGTCCGCCGCAGCCGGGGGCGCCCATCGGGCGATCTCGTGGCCGCCTGGTGCGCGACCACCGAGGCCGTCCGTGCTGGAAATCGTCCGCGGCGGAAGCCGTCCGCGCTGGAAAACGGCCGCGCCGCGTGCGGTTGCGGTTCGCCGCGACCGCCGCGCGGCGAACCCCGCTTCCCCGCCGGGCCGCCGAACTCCCCGGAGCGCGCCGCACGCGCGTGTGCGCCGTGCTCCGGGTCCGCCGTGCCGGACCCGCGCGGGAAGCGCATACGCTGGCGTGATGCAGGACGAGTACCGCACAGTGGCCCGCGCGGGCGTGCACGAGACCGAGGTCAACCGCTCCCGCTTCCTGTGCGCCCTCGCCCCGGCGGCCACCGAGCAGGAGGCCCAGGCGTTCATCGCGGGCGTCCGCAAGGAGCACGCCGCCGCCACGCACAACTGCTACGCGTACGTCATCGGAGCCGACGCCGCCGTCCAGAAGGCGAGCGACGACGGCGAACCCGGCGGCACCGCGGGCGTGCCCATGCTCCAGATGCTGCTGCGCCGCGACATGCGGTACGTCGTCGCCGTCGTCACCCGCTACTACGGCGGGGTCAAGCTCGGCGCGGGCGGACTGATCAGGGCGTACGGCGGCTCGGTGGGCGAGGCACTGGACACCCTCGGCACACTCACGCGCAAACGCTTCCGGCTGGCCACGGTCACGGTCGACCACCAGCGCGCCGGCAAGATACAGAACGACCTGCGGTCCACCGGGCGCGAGGTCCGTGACGTCCGGTACGGCGAGGCCGTCACGATCGAGATCGGGCTGCCGGACACCGACGTCGAGCCCTTCCGGGCGTGGCTCGCCGACGCGACGGCAGGGACGGCCGGGTTCGAACTGGGTGGAGAGGCGTACGGGGACGCATAGGCGGGCAGCACGGACCGATACGGGAGTAGCCGCCCGTGATGTCCGACCCGCCCGTTAGTCTCGGGGATCATGAGGATTCTGCACACGTCCGACTGGCATCTCGGCCGGGCCTTCCACCGGGTGAACATGCTCGATGCCCAGTCCGGGTTCATCGGTCACCTCGTCGCGACCGTGCGTGAGCGCGACGTGGACGCGGTGGTCGTGTCGGGGGACGTGTACGACCGGGCGGTGCCGCCGCTGGCCGCAGTCGAGCTCTTCGACGACGCGCTGCACCGGCTCGCCGGCCTCGGGGTGCCCACGGTGATGATCTCCGGGAACCACGACTCGGCGCGTCGGCTCGGTGTCGGCGCCGGGCTCATCGGCCGCGCGGGCATCCATCTGCGGACCGAGCCCTCCGCGTGCGGCACGCCCGTCCTCCTCCCCGACGTCCACGGCGACGTGGCCTTCTACGGACTTCCATATCTCGAACCGGCCCTGGTCAAGGCCGAGTTCGGGGTCGAGAAGGCGGGGCACGAGGCCGTCCTCGCCGCCGCCATGGACCGGGTCCGCGCCGACCTCGCCACGCGCGCGGAGGGCACCCGTTCCGTCGTCCTCGCCCACGCCTTCGTCACCGGCGGGGCGGCCAGCGACAGCGAGCGGGACATCACCGTCGGCGGGGTGGCCGCCGTACCCGCCGGGGTCTTCGACGGCGTCGACTACACCGCACTGGGCCATCTGCACGGAAGCCAGACCATCACCGAGCGCGTGCGCTACTCCGGCTCCCCGCTGCCGTACTCCTTCTCGGAGGTCGACCACCGCAAGAGCATGTGGCTGGTGGACCTGGGGCCGGAGGGTTTCGTTGGTGCGGAGCGGGTCGACTGTCCCGTGCCCCGGAAGCTCGCCCGTGTCCGGGGGCACCTGGAAGACCTGCTCGCCGATCCGCGGCTGGCGCGCCACGAGGAGGCGTGGGTCGAGGCGACCCTCACCGACCCGGTGCGCCCCACCGAGCCCATGGCCCGGATGACCGAACGCTTCCCGCACACGCTCAGCCTCGTCTTCGAACCGGAGCGGGCCCCCGAGGACCCGGACGTCTCCTACGCCCGGCGGCTCGAGGGCCGCAGCGAGCAGGAGATCGCGGAGGACTTCGTGGCCCATGTGCGCGGCGCGGGCCCCGACGCCGACGAACAGGCCGTATTGAGGGACGCGTTCGACGCCGTCCGCGCCGACGAGGCCGTCCGGGAGGTCGCCCGGTGACCCCACGTACGCACGACACGCACGACACGCACGACCCGCACGACGCTCAGGACCCGAAGGAGGCCCGATGAGGCTGCACCGCCTGGACATCACGGCCTTCGGGCCGTTCGGCGGCACCCAGAGCGTCGACTTCGACGAGCTGTCGGCCGCCGGGCTCTTCCTGCTGCACGGGCCGACGGGCGCGGGCAAGACGTCCGTCCTCGACGCCGTCTGCTACGCGCTGTACGGGGCGGTCCCGGGCGCCCGCCAGAGCGGCCAGGGCCTGACCCTGCGCAGCGATCACGCGGCACCCGCGACGCGCACCGAGATCACCCTCGAACTCACCGCCGCCGGACGCCGGTTGGAGGTCACCCGGCAGCCGCCCTGGGCCCGCCCCAAGAAGCGCGGCACGGGCACGACCACCGAAAAGGCGCAGAGCTGGCTGCGCGAGTACGAGGCGTCGGCGGACACCTGGAAGGACCTCAGCCGCTCCCACCAGGAGATCGGCGAGGAGATCACCCAACTGCTCGGCATGAGCCGTGAGCAGTTCTGCCAGGTCGTGCTGCTGCCCCAGGGCGACTTCGCCCGCTTCCTGCGGGCCGACGCCGAGGCCCGCGGCAAGCTGCTCGGCCGGCTCTTCGACACCCACCGCTTCGCCGAGGTCGAGAAGCGGCTCGCCGAGCGGCGCCGGGCCGCGGAGGCCGAAGTGCGGGAGGGCGACGCCGCGTTGCTCGCCGACGCGCACCGCATGCAGCAGGCCGCCGGCGACATCGTCGAGGTGTCGCCGCCCGATCTCGCGCCCGGTGAGCCCGGCCTCGCCGAGGCCGTACTCACCTGGGCCGCCGTGGCCCGCAGTACGGCCCGCGAGCGGCTCACCCTCGCGCACACCGCGCGTACGGCGGCCGAGTCCGCGCAGGCCGCCGCCGACCGCGTACTCGACGACGTACGCGAAGTGGCCCGGCTGCAGCGCAGGTTCACCGAGGCGCGGGAGCGCGCCGCGCGGCTGGAGGAGCGTGCCGACGCCCATCAGGAGGCGCAGGCGAGGATGGAGCGGGGGCGCAAGGCGGAGAAGGTGGCCCCCGCGCTCGATCTGCGCGACGACGCCGAGGCCGAGCACCGCAGCGCGTCCACGGACGAGGCACGCGCGCGTCTCGCCCTGCCGGACACCTACACCGGAGCGGGTGCGCCCGGGCTCGCGGCGGCGGCGCGCAAGGCGGCCGAGGAGCTCGGCGGACTGGAGTCGGCCCGCAGGGCGGAGCGCCGGCTCGGCGAGCTCACCCAGGAGCGCGTCTCCCTTGACCGCCAGGAGCGCGAGGACGAGGACGTCCAGCAGGACGCCGAGAGCTGGCTCGCCACCTGGGAGGCGACCCGTGCGGAGCTCCAGGCGCGCATCGAGTCCGCGCAGGAGGCCACCACGCGTGCGGAGCAGCTCGCCGAGCGGCGCGATCCCGCCCAGGCGCGGCTCAGGGCGGCCCGGCAGCGCGACCAGTTCGCCCGGGACACGGACGCCGCCCACGCCAGGGCCCTCGGCGCCCGTGAACGCGCGACGGACGCCCGGGTCCACTGGCTCGATCTGAAGGAACAGCGTCTTCAGGGCATCGCCGCGGAACTCGCCGCCGGTCTCGTCGACGGCGAGCCCTGCGCCGTGTGCGGCAGCTCCGCACACCCCGCACCCGCGCGCAAGGACGCCGGACACGTCGACCGGGAGGCCGAGGAGCGGGCCCTCGCGGTGTACCAGCGCGCCGACGAACAGGCCACCGAGGACGAACGCCGGCTCGGCGTCGTACGCGAGGCGCTGGCGGCCGCCAGCGCCGAGGCGGGCGACGCACCGACCGCCCAACTCGCCGAGCAGGCCGAGGGGTTGGAGCTGCACTACGCCGAGACGCGGGCTGCGGGATCCGGGCTGCACGCCGCGCGGGAGCGGCTCGCGCAGGCCGGACTCGAGCACGAGCGGCGGGTCGCGGCCCAGCAGCAGGCCGCACTGCGCGCCGCCGCCCGGGTCTCCCACCGCGACCGGAACGACCGCGAAAGGGCCTCCCTGGAGAAGGAGTTGGCGCAGGCCCGGGGCGCCGCCGACAGCGTCGCCGCGCGCGCCGCGCAGCTGGAGCGGCAGGCCGCCCTGCTCACGGAGGCCGCGGAGGCCGTGCGCGCGGCCGAGGACACCGCGCAGCGTCTCAAGGACGCCGACGCGCGCCTGTCCGACGCGGCCTTCCGCGCCGGTTTCGACACCCCCCAGGCCGCGGCCGTCGCGCTCCTCGACGACGCGGCCCACCGGGACCTCCAACGACGCCTCGACGCCTGGCAGTTGGAGGACAGCGCGGTGCGTGCCGTGCTCGCCGAGGCCGACACGGCCGCCGCCGCCGAGCGACCGGCCGCCGACCTGGCCGTCGCCGAACGGGCCGCCGAGTCCGCCGCCCGGCGGCTGCGGGAGACCGCCTCCGCCCAGGACGAGGCCGCCCGACGCTGCACGGAACTGGACCGGCTGTCCACGCGCGCGGGCACGTCCGTGCGCCGGCTCGCGCCACTGCGTGAGGAGTTCGACCGGGTGGCACGCCTGGCCGGGCTGGCCGCGGGCACCTCGGCGGAGAACGAACGCAAGATGCGCCTGGAGTCGTACGTCCTCGCCGCCCGCCTGGAACAGGTGGCCGCCGCCGCGACCGTACGACTTCAGCGCATGTCCTCCGGGCGCTACACCCTCGTCCACTCCGACGACCGCGCGGGCCGTGGCCGCAGCGGGCTCGGACTGCACGTCGTGGACGCCTGGACCGGCCGGGAGCGCGACACGGCGACGCTCTCCGGGGGCGAGACGTTCTTCGCCTCGCTCGCGCTGGCCCTCGGCCTCGCGGACGTCGTCACGGACGAGGCCGGCGGGGTGCGGCTGGACACGCTCTTCATCGACGAGGGCTTCGGCAGCCTCGACGACCAGACCCTGGACGAGGTCCTCGACGTGCTCGACTCCCTGCGGGAGCGCGACCGCAGCGTGGGCATCGTCAGCCATGTCGCCGACCTGCGGCGCCGCATCCACGCCCAGCTTGAGGTCGTGAAGGGCAGAACGGGATCGGTCGTACGGCAGCGGGGCGTCCAGGACTGAGCCGAAGGTTCGCCGGGGGATCAGTGGCCCAGGGGGCGCCGGGGGAGCGGTGAGGAATACACGACACTCGTGGTCACCGAACCCAGGGTGCCGATCCGGCCGGAGATCTTCTCCAGGTGGCTCATCGAGCGCGCCGCGACCTTGATGACGAAGCAGTCGTCGCCCGTGACGTGGTGCGCCTCCAGGATCTCGGGCGTCGCCTCGACGAGGTCGTGGAACGGCTTGTAGTTGCCGTTCGGATAGCGCAGCCGGACGAAGGCCAGGATCGGCAGACCGAGTCTCTCCGGGTCGACGACGGCCGCGTACCCCTGGATGACGCCCGCCTCCTCCAGGCGGCGCACCCGCTCGGTGACCGCGCTCGCGGACATCGAGACGGCACGGGCCAGCTCCGCGAAGCTGGCCCTGCCCTCGCGCTGGAGGACATCGAGGATGTGCCAGTCGGTGGCGTCCGGGGAATACGCGGTCATGAGCGATGGATAGCAGGGAAAACCCCGGCCGATCAAGAGCGATGCCGTGGATCGCCACTTCAGGAAGAGGATCACCGGCCGTAGATTTCTGGCCAGGAAGTCCCCGTGGGGCCGGTGCGGCGAAGGCGCCGGTCCGGCGGGGCAGGGAGGGAAGACCAGACCATGACTGCGACCGCCGACACCACTGTCACCACTGCGACCAGCACCGCGACCAGGACGAACCCCGTACTGCGCGTCGCCCCGGCGTCCCCGGCCGCGGCCGTCGCCCACTTCGGCGCGAGCCTCGCCTTCCACGCCGATGTCTCCGATGTCGCCTCCGCGCTCGCGGCGGGCGGCGACCCCGGCTTCGTGGTCCTCGACTCCCGCTCCACCGCGTCCTGGGACCAGGGGCACGTGCCCGGTGCGATCCATCTGCCCACCGCGCTGATCCCCGAGCAGGCCGAGCAGCTCCTCGACAGGTCGGTGCCCGTCGTCACCTACTGCTGGGGACCCGGCTGCAACGGCGCGACCCGTGCCGCTCTCGCTCTCGCCGAACTCGGCTTCCAGGTCAAGGAGATGCTCGGCGGCTTCGAGTACTGGGTGCGCGAAGGCTTCGCGTACGAGACCTGGGAGGGAGGCGAGCGCCGCGCGGCGGACCCGCTGACGGCTCCGGTGGACGCGGCGGACTGTGGCTGCTGACCGCTCCTAGGAGCGCGTGAGGGCCGTCGCGAGGCTCACGAACGAGCGGATGAGCGGGGTGGCGTGGGCGCTGTTCCATGCGATGACCAGGTCGCTGGGCGGCGCATCCGCCAAGGGGATCACCGTGAGCCCCTCGGGCAGGGACTGGGAGTGGGCGAGGGGCATCAGTCCGACGGTGTCGTTCCACAGGACGGACTGGAGGCATTCGTGGGCGGTGCGGATGACGGGACCGTCACGGCGCCCGTCGGCGCCGGGCGGCCCCGTCCAGAAGGCCTGCCACACCGGGTCCGTGCCCTCCGGAAACCGGAACCAGCGGCGGTCGGCGAGTTCGTCCAGGCGCAGCCGGTCGCGGTCGGCCAGCGGGTCGTCGGCACGCAGGACCACACCGACCGGGTCCGACCGCAGCACGCGGGTGCTGATGCCGGTGTCGTCGAACGGCGCCCGCGTCAGGGCCACGTCGACGAGGCCGGCCCGCAGTCCGATGGTCGGGTCGGTCAGGTCGGCCTCGCGGATGCGGATGCGCACGGCGGGGTGTTGGTGCCGGTAGGCGACGGCCAGCCGGGTGCCGACCTGCTCGGCGCTGTCGGCGAGGGTGCCGATGGTCAGGGTGGCCGTGCCGGCCGCGCCGGCCACCCGCGCCCGGGCCTGGTCGGCCCGCGCCAGCAGGGTGCGCGCCTCGTCGTGGAGGAGGGCCCCGGCCGGGGTGAGGGTGACGCCTGTGGGTGAGCGGCGCAGCAGTTCGCAGCCGAGGTCGGTCTCCAGCTGCTTGACGGCCCGGCTCAGCGGGGGCTGGGTCATGTGCAGTCGGGCGGCGGCGCGGCCGAAGTGGAGTTCTTCGGCGACCGCCACGAAGTAGCGCAGGGTCCGCAGCTCCATCACCGCTCCATCGCTCTCCCGAGACGCTCTTGCGAACTCTCTCAACTGCGACGATACCCGTGCGGTATCGGGGCTGCGAGATCGGTGTTGGACGCCCCCGGACGTCCCGCGCTGGACTGGTGGCTCAGCGCAACACCGAGGAGTCGCAGTGTCTGAGGAAGCGGTGACGACGGATCCCGTCGTTCACGTCGACGGTGTTCAGGAGCTGGCCCGTGACCTGGTGGTCATCCCCGACCGGCGCGTGCAGCTCGTGCCCAACATCGGCGTCATCGGCGGCCACGGTGCCGTGCTCGTCGTCGACACAGGCATGGGCCCGCGCAACGCCGAAAAGGTGCTGGAGTTCGCGGCCGGCTACGCCGAGGGACGTCGGATCTACCTGACGACGACGCATTTTCACCCCGAGCACGCCTTCGGGGCGCAGGTCTTCGCCGGGGAGGCGACGTACCTGCTCAACCGGGACCAGGCCGAGGACCTGAAGGTGAAGGGGCCGGGTTACCTGGAGATGTTCAAGGGGCTCGGCAAGCCGGTCGAGCGCCGGCTCCAGGGCGTCGAACTGGCGCGGCCCGATGTCGTCTACGACCGGGCGTACGACCTGGACCTGGGCGGGCGGGTGGTGCAGCTGCGGGCCACCGGCCGGGCCCACAGCAAGGGCGACCAGGTGGTCAGGGTGCCGGACGCGGACGTCCTGTTCACGGGGGACCTCGTGGAAGCCGGGCAGTTCGCCATCTTCCCCTGGTTCCCGCCGCACGACACCGACGTGTCCGCAGCCCGCTGGATCGCGGTGATGGAGAAGCTGGCGGCGGAGGCTCCCCGGATCGTGGTGCCCGGCCACGGCGAGGTCGGCGGTGCGCGGCTGCTGGCCGACGTGCGCGACTACCTCCGTCTGCTGCGGGACGAGACATGGGCCCGCCGCGACTCCGCCGTGGACGAGCGGACGATCGTCGAGGAGATCTCGGCGCTCATGATCGAACGGCACCCGGAGTGGGTCGGCCAGGAGTGGATCGAGAAGGGCGTCGGCTGCCTGTGCTCCGAACATGCCGAGCACGCCCGGTGATCCCGGCACTCCCGTACTTGATACCCCCGTACTTGATACCCCCGTACTTGATACTCCGCGTGCTTGATACGCGGAGTACTCGATACGCGGCGGCCGGGCCCGTTTGTCGCGGTGAGCCCGGCCGCAGTCCGGTGTCCGTCAGAGCCGGGACAGTTCGTCCACCAGGTCGTCCAGGCCCAGCGAACCCTGCGACAGGGCCGCCATGTGCCAGGCCTTGGCGTCGAAGGCGGCGCCGTGCCGCTTCTTCGCGTTCTCGCGGCCCAGCAGCCAGGCCCGCTCACCGAGCTTGTAGCCGATGGCCTGTCCCGGGATGGAGAGGTAGCGGGTGAGCTCGCTCTCCACGAAGTCCGCCGGACGGCTGCTGTGCGCGCCGAAGAACTCCTGCGCCAGCTCCGGGGTCCAGTGCTCGCCCGGGTGGAAGGGGGAGTCCGCCGGAATCTCCAGTTCCAGGTGCATGCCGATGTCGACGATGACCCGGGCCGCGCGCATCATCTGCGCGTCCAGGTAGCCGAGCCGCTGCTCCGCGTCCTCCAGGAAGCCCAGCTCGTCCATCAGCCGCTCCGCGTACAGCGCCCAGCCCTCGGCGTTGGCGCTGACGAGACCGACGGTGGCCTGGTAGCGCGAGAGGTCGTCGACCACGTACACCCACTGGGCGAGCTGGAGGTGATGGCCGGGGACGCCCTCGTGGTACCAGGTCGAGACGAGGTCGTACACGGGAAAGCGGGTCTGCCCCATGGTGGGCAGCCAGGTGCGGCCGGGCCGCGAGAAGTCCGCGGACGGCGCGGTGTAGTACGGGGCCGCCGCGCCGCCGGGCGGCGCGATGCGCGACTCCACCTTCCGTACCGGCTCGGCGAGTTCGAAGTGGGTGCCGTCCAGCGCGTCGATCGCCCGGTCCATCACTCCCTGGAGCCACGTCTGGACCTCGTCGACGCCCTCGATGTGCCTGCCGTGCTCGTCGAGGTGCGCGAGCGCCACCCAGGGGGTCTTGGCGCCGGGCAGGATCTTCTCGGCCTCGGACTTCATCTCCGCGAGGAGCCGGTGGTACTCGGACCAGCCGTACGCGTACGCCTCGTCGAGATCGAGATCCGTACCGTTGAAGTAGCGTGCCCAGCGCGCGTACCGCTCGCGGCCCACCGTGTTCGGCGCGCCCTCGATCGTGGGCGCGTAGACGTCACGCATCCAGTCGCGCAGCTCCACCAGGGCCTGAGTGGCCGTCCGGGCGGCCGTGTCCAGCTCGTCCCGCAGGGCGTCGGGACCCGCGGACACGAAGTCCTCGAACCAGCCACGGCCCTGCCCGTCCGGGTCCGACCACTCGGTGAGCTGCTCGATGAAGGTCGCGGTGGGGCGCGGGCCCGCGTAGAGCTTGCGCTCCAGGCCGAGAGCGAGGGACTCGCGGTACCCCGTCAGCGCGGTCGGCACCGCGCGCAGCCGCTCGGCGATCGCGGTCCAGTCCTCGTCCGTCTCGGTCGGCGCGATGGTGAATACCTGGCGCACGGAGTGCGCGGCCGTCTGCATGTTGCCGACGGCCCGCAGGCCCTCGTCGGCGTCGTGGACGGCCAGTTCGGCGGTGAGCCGCTCGCGCAGCAGCCGGGCGCAGCGGCGCTCGATGTCGCTGTCCGCGCCCGGCTGCCGTTCCGCCTCGTCGAGCCGGGCGAGCGTCGTCCGCGCCAGCTCCGCGACGGCCTCCTGCCCCGCGGGCGAGGTGTCGGGGAGCTTGTCGGCACTCTCCTTCACACCGAGGTAGGTACCGAGGACCGGATCGAGGGCGATGAGATCGTCGACGTACGCGTCGGCGACCTCGCGGGGCAGCGGGCTCTTCGTCTCTGACATGCCGACATCCTCATACGAGGACGGGTGCCGCGTCAGCCCGGTCGACCGGGCACGGGGCCTGCATCAGCCTGATTTTGCCGAGGCCGAGGCCGGCGCCGAGGCTGAGGTCGAGGTCGAGGTCGGGGCGGGCGGGAGCAGTGGGCCGCAGTCCCACTGCTGGAAGATCAACCGGGTCTCCACCCGGGCCACCTCGCGCCGGGACGTGAACTCGTCGAGGACCAGCCGTTGCAGGTCGGCCATGTCCGCGACGGCGACCAGGACGAGGTAGTCGTCGGGCCCGGTGAGGTGGAAGACGGTCCGGGACTCCGGCAGCGCCCTGATCCGCTCCACGAACGGCCCGACCAACTCGCGGCTGTGCGGTCTGACCTGCACGGACAGCAAGGCTTCCAGGCCCCGCCCGAGCTTCGCCGGATCGAGGCGCAGCTGATGGCCGAGAATCACCCCCGCACGGCGCAGCCGCGTCACCCGGTCCAGGCAGGTCGAGGGCGCGACTCCGACCTGCGCGGCGAGATCGCGGTACGTCGTCCGTGCGTCGTTCTGGAGCAGTCGCAGCAGATGAAGATCCACCGGATCGAGTACGACAGATTCGGCCATGGCCCGAACGTAACACGGAGTGTGCGTCCGGGGCCCCGGCCGGTGTTCAGTCTGCTGTGCATGGAATCCGTGGTGCACGACGCATACGAAGCTCAGGACGACTCCTGCGACGCTCAGGGCGACTCCTACGACGGTCGGGACGACTTCTACGGCGTTCGGGACACCCGTGCCCTCGCGCCGCGTGCCCTCGCCACCGAGGCCGTGCACGCCGGGCGGGAGGACCTCGCCCGGCTGGGGCTGCACGCCGCGCCGATCGACCTGTCCACGACCTACCCCTCCTACGACAGCCGCGGCGAGGCCGCCCGCATCGACGCGTTCGCGGCCGACGGCGCCGAACCGGAGGGCCCGCCCGTCTACGGGCGTCTCGGCAACCCGACCGTCGCCCGTTTCGAGACCGCCCTCGCCCGCCTCGAAGGAACCGAGAGCGCGGTCGCCTTCGCGAGCGGCATGGCCGCGCTGAGCGCCGTACTGCTCGTGCGGAACGCGCTGGGCCTGCGCCATGTCGTCGCCGTACGGCCCCTGTACGGCTGCAGTGACCACCTGCTCACCGCCGGGCTGCTGGGCTCCGAGGTCACCTGGGTCGACCCGGCGGGCATCGCGGACGCCCTGCGCCCCGACACCGGTCTTGTCATGGTCGAGTCCCCGGCCAATCCGACGCTCGCCGAACTCGATCTGCGCGCCGTCGCGCACGCCTGCGGGTCCGTTCCGCTGCTCGCCGACAACACCTTCGCCACACCCGTGCTGCAACGCCCCGCCGGACAAGGGGCCCGCCTGGTCCTGCACAGCGCCACCAAGTACCTGGGCGGACACGGGGACGTCATGGCCGGAGTGGTGGCCTGCGACGAGGAATTCGCCCGGGGGCTGCGCCAAGTGCGGTTCGCCACCGGGGGCGTACTGCATCCGCTGGCCGGATATCTGCTGCTGCGCGGCCTGTCGACCCTGCCCGTACGGGTCCGGGCCGCGTCCGCCAACGCCGCCGAACTCGCCCGCCGGCTCGCCGCCGATCCGCGCGTCGACCGCGTCCACTATCCGCGGATCGGCGGTGCCATGATCGCCTTCGAGGTCCACGCAGACCCGCACGAGGTCATCGCCGGGGTCCGTCTGATCACCCCGGCGGTGAGCCTCGGCAGTGTCGACAGCCTGATCCAGCATCCGGCGTCCATCAGCCACCGCATCGTGGCCGCCGACGACCGCCGCGACGCGGGGGTCAGTGACCGGCTGTTGCGCCTGTCGGTGGGGCTGGAGGACGTGGAGGACCTGTGGGCCGACCTGGACCGTGCGCTGGGGCGGTGACCAGAGAGAGGCCCCGGGTAAGGTGCCCGGGGCCTTTTGGTGTCCGTCCTACTTGTTCTGCGCCTGCTTCTGCTCCTGGTCGTACGGCAGCCGGGAGGTCACCGGTGTGGCGTCCAGGCGGGCCGTGATGACGAGGGTGCCCTCCTCGAT
This sequence comes from Streptomyces sp. NPDC058086, assembly GCF_042885015.1. Lineage (NCBI taxonomy): Bacteria > Bacillati > Actinomycetota > Actinomycetes > Kitasatosporales > Streptomycetaceae > Streptomyces > Streptomyces sp. NPDC058086. The sequence goes on from NZ_JBHVST010000022.1 coordinate 12,212, forward strand.
CTGGTAATCGAGGGGGAGGTCCAGCCCGCGCATGGCGGCGACCATGCCGGTGTTGGAGGCCTGTGTGACGGCGTACACGCTCTCGCAGCCCGCTTCGACGGCCATCGTCACGAGACGGCCGAGCAGTTCGGCGCCGATCCCGCGCCGCTGCCAGTCGTCCTCGACGAGCAGCGCGATCTCCGTCTCGTCGCCGTCCCACAGGAGATGGCCGAGCCCGACCACGCGCCCCGACGCCGTCTGCACGGCGAGGGTGCGTCCGAAGCGCGGGCTGAGCAGGTGGTTCAGATAACGGTCCGCGTCACCGACCGGCCCGTGGTAGCGCATGTTCAACGTGCGCGGGGAGCAGCGCTCGTGCATCGCCTTCGCCGCGTCGAGGTCGGAGACGTCGGCGCGGCGCACGGTGATCGCGGGGCCCTCCGGCAGTGTCAGCATGTCCTGGTTGAGCGGAATGCGCGGACCCAGCCGCGCGTCCAGCTCCACCAACGCCCGCGCCCGAGCGAACTCGGTCGGCGTGAACGGCAGATACGGCCGTTCCACCGTGATCACCCCACCCTCCGGTGCGCGCAACCGCATCACCGTGTCTTCCAGCACTCCTTCGACCGGCGCACCCTCTTCCGCGCGACCCGACCCGGGGGAGCGGGCGGGCAGCGAACGAATGGTGCACCGACCGAGCAACTGCCGGAGGGCGAGCGGAAGTTCCGCGGCGTCCAAAGCCGTGCGCGTGGCCAGCCCCAGGACGCGCGTCGGAGCGTCCACCAGGTCGTGGGCGTCGGCCCGCTCGATCCAGGTGCCGGTGCCGCCCGCCAGCGAGACGGCGCGGGTGATCTCGGACGCGGCCAGCTCGGCGGGCGCGCGCAGCAGGAACTCGTCGACCGTGCCCTCGGCGAGCGGGTGTGTCTGCAGGCTCAGGATGTCGACCCGCTGGTGGGCCAGCGCCACGCACAGCGCGGCCAGCGAACCCGGCTCGTCCTTCACCGTCGTCCGCATCCGCCACAGGACGGTCGCTCCCGTGACGGCCTCCGGCCCCGCCGTGGCCTGGTCGGCCTGCCCGGCCTCTCGCCCTCCGGCGAGTGTCCGGGCACCGGTATCGCCCGCGGGCGGCGCGTGACCGTGGTGGCGTGCCCACCATGTGTGGAATCCGGCCGTGGCCACCAGGACCACGGACGAGATCACGAGCAGGGCCGGACCGTCGGGGCCGTGTCCGATCAGGTTGGCGACGGCGTCGGCGACCGCGACGGCCGTGAACAGCGCGGCGAGCTCGACCACGTCGCGTCGCCAGTGGTGGACGGGGCGTCCGTGCTTCGCCCGGGTCACATCAGACATGTCTGGAGTCATGCAGCCACTGTGAAGGAGTGGTGTTGCGTGATCACGAACGGTCTGTGACTGATCGGTAAAGTGTCGTTCTATCCTTTTTGCGGTTCTTTTTGCGCTAGTTTTGCCTGTCTCGGATCACCTGGCTTACGTGCCTGGTCACGAGAGCGGGCGCGCACCGGGGGATGACTCCGGTGCGCGGCCCAGCCCTTCGAGGGTACGGGAGTTGGGCGCGGTTACTGACCCACACGCCCCGGCTGCAACACCTGTGTGAACAGCACCGTGCCGTCCAGGTCACGCAGCCGCACCGTCAGCTCCCCGCTGTCGCCGTCGATGTCGACCTCGCCGAAGAACTGGTATCCGTCCGCCGGCGAGACATTGGCGGTGGCGGGAGCCTTGACGAAGACCCGGTCGGGGCCGAAGGTGCCGTCCAGGGCGTTCGCCTGGAAGGCGCCCGCGTTGAGCGGTCCGGAGACGAACTCCCAGAACGGCTCGAAGTCCTTGAAAGCGGCCCGCGCGGGGTCGTAGTGCTGTGCCGAGGTGTGGTGGACGTCAGCCGTCAGCCACACGGTCCCGGTGATCCGCCGGTGCTTGATGAACCGCAGCAGCTCGGCGATCTGCAGCTCGCGGCCGAGCGGCGCGCCCGGGTCGCCCTGGGCGACGGCCTCGATGTTCGGCTTGCCCTCGACCGGGTCGGGCACCACCAGGCCGAGCGGCATGTCGGCGGCGATGACCTTCCACACCGCGCGCGACGCGGCCAGCTCGCGCTTGAGCCACTCCAGCTGCTCGCGGCCGAGGATGCCCTGCGGGTCGGTGGTCTGGTCGTCGGGCGAGTTGGCGTTCCGGTAGGTCCGCATGTCCAGGACGAACACGTCCAGGAGCGGTCCATGGTGGACGGTCCGGTAGATCCGTCCGTCCGGGCGTCCGCTGATGGTGGAGATCGGGAAGTACTCCGAGAACGCCCGCCGGGCACGGGCGGCCAGGTCGTCGAGTTCCGTGCCGGCCGGGTAGGGGGTGCCGGATCCGATGACCTCGCCCGGGTACCAGTTGTTGCGGACCTCGTGGTCGTCCCACTGGATGATGTTCGGAACCCGGGCGTTGAACCGGCGCAGCGCCGAGTCCAGCAGGTTGTAGCGGAAGTTGCCCCGGTAGTCGGCCAGGGTGACCGCGACGTGCGACTTCTCCTCGGTGGTGATGCTCCGGTACAGGCTGCCGTCCGGAAGCGGCGCCGTGGCGGAGATCGGGCCGTCGGCGTAGATGTTGTCGCCGCTGCACAGGAAGAAGTCCGGGTCCACCTTCGCCATGGCGTCGAAGATCCGGTAACCGCCGATGGACTCGTTGATGCCCCAGCCCTGTCCGGCCAGGTCACCGGACCAGACGAACCGGACGTCGTGGCGCCGCTTCGCGGGCGCGGTGCGGAAGGTGCCGGTCACCGGCTCGCCCGTACGCCGCGGGTCGTCGGGGTCGGCCAGCAGCACGCGGTAGTGGATCTGCTCGCCGGAGGGCAGTCCGCGCAGCCGCGTCGTACCGGTGAAGTCCGAGTCCGCGCCGAGCAGCGGACCGCGCCATCTGCGGGGGTTGCGGAACGACTCGGTCGCGGACGTCTCGACGATCATCCGGGCGGGGCGGTCCGAGCGGACCCACACCAGGCCGGAGTGCGCGCTCACGTCTCCGGCCTGGACGCCCCACCCCGCCTCGGGCCGCCCGGACAGCGCGAACGCCGGGGCCGAGCCGAGTGCGGTGGGCAGGGCCAGGGCCGCGGAAGCGGCGAGGGAGCCGCGCAGGACGCCGCGGCGACCGGGGAGCGGGAGAGGGCTGTGCGGACGGTGTGACATGAATGCGCCTCCAGGGACGGAGTCGACGGAGTCGGGCAATGTGCCCAGCCACAACTACTGGTGCGCCGCAGCGCACACGGAAACCACGAGTGAACAACTGGCCCCGCCGACAAGGGCACCGACGTCCGCCTCCGACCCCGCACGTCCCACGGATGCCCCGGCCTGCCCACTCACACGGCCGCCCCCCCCAGCGGTCAGGCGCGCACCGCCTGTGCCATCAGGCGTACGCCGTCGCGGATCCGCGCAGGGGACTGGTGGGCGTAGCCCAGCACCAGCCGTACGCCGGCACGCTCGACCGCCCGCCCGTAGTCCGCCAGCGGACGCACGGCCACCCCCGCCGCCGCGGTTCGCTCCAGGAAGTACTCCGGCGGCCCGTACCGCTCGGGCAGCGCGGCGATGACGTGCAGACCCGCCGCGATCCCGGACACCTCGGTTCCGGGAAAGTGCTCCTCCAGGGCGGATACGAGAGTGTCGCGCCGTTCCCGGTAGGCGCGCTGGCAGCGGCGCAGCTGCCGGTCGTAGTCGCCCCGTTCCACGAAGCGGGCCAGGAGCGCCTGGTCCACGACGGGGTTCCCCAGATCCATGGTGCGCTTGCGCTCGACGACCTCCTGGGCGAGCGCCGCCGGTACGAGCAGCCAGCCGAGCCGCAGCCCGGGCGCGAGCGACTTGCTGACCGACCCCGTGTAGGCGACGCGCTCGGGATCGAGCCCTTGAAGCGCCCCCACAGGAGCGCGGTCGTAGCGGAAGTCCCCGTCGTAGTCGTCCTCGACCACCAGACCGTCCACCGAGCGCGCCCAGTCGAGGAGTTCCGTGCGCCGCCGCGCCGAGTAGGCGATCCCCGAGGGGAACTGGTGGGCGGGCGTCGTCACCACCGCCCGTACGCCCGACTCCTGCAGCGGCCCGGTGGCCAGCCCTTCGCCGTCGAGCGGCAGCGGTACGGCGTCGATGCCGGCCGAGGCGTAGAGAGTGCCGTGCTCCGGGCTTCCCGGGTCCTCGACGCCGATCGCGCGCACCCCGCGCGCGTGGAGCACGAATCCGAGCAGGGTCGTCGCCTGCGCGACCCCGGAGACCACGATGACGCGCTCGGGGTCCGCGACCACGCCGCGGCGCCGTGCGAGCAGTTCGGCGAGGGCGGTGCGCAGCCGGGGCAGACCGCGCGGATCCGGGTAGCCGAGCGCGTGGTGGGGCAGTTCGGCGAGGACCCCGCGCTGGGCGGCCGCCCAGGCGGCGCGTGGGAACAGGGACAGGTCCGGCGTCCCGGGAAGGAAGTCGGCGCGGGCCCCGGCGGGGCGCGGGGCGAGGTCACGCGCGCGTGGGTGGGCCGCCCGGACGGCGCCGCCGACCCAGGTCCCCGCGCCCCGGTCGCTGCGCAGATACCCCTCCGCGGTCAACTGCTCGTACGCCTCGGTGACCAGCCCCCGCGACACCCCGAGGTCGGCGGCGAGCTCGCGGCTGGACGGCAGCCGGGTGCCCGGCGCGAGCCGCCCCGTGCGGACCGCCTCGCGCAGCGCGGCCTGCAAAGCGCGCCCACGCGCGCGTGCCGGTGCCGAAGCGGCCGGCACAAGCAGCTCCCAGGCGGACCCCGACGGTGTCATGTGGTCCCCGATGGCGTCATGAAAGTGGACCTTAAACCGGACCGCGGACCTTCGTAGCGTCACCGTCATGAACACCACCCCCCTGCGCGGGTCGCTGCTCGCCGCCCTCGCCTGCGTCCTCGTCGGAGGCTCCTTCACCGCCAACAGCGTCCTGGGCCACTACCCGTACGCGGGCGGTCAGTTCCTGCGCTACGGCCTCGCCTGCGTGCTGCTCCTGCCGCTGGTCGGGCGGGGCGGCACGGCACCGCTGCGGCGGCTGGCGGTACGCCGGTGGGGGCGCCTCGCGCTGCTCGCGGCCGTCGGCATGGTCGGCTTCAACCTCGCCGTGATCGCCGCCGAACGCACCGCGGAACCAGCCGTTCCGGGCGTCTTCGTGGGCTGTGCCCCGGTGGCCGTGGCCGTTGTCGTCCCTCTTCTCGAGGGCCGTCGGCCGCAACGGCAGGTCCTGTACGGGGCGTCGCTCGTCGCGGTGGGTGCCTTCACCGTGCAGGGCTGGGGCCGCACCGACGGCACGGGGATCGCGTACTCCGTGTGCGCGCTTGCGGGCGAGGTGGGCTTCGCGGTGCTCGCCGTACCGGTGCTGCGCCCGCTCGGGCCCCGGCTGCTGTCGGCCACCGTCTGCGGGATCGCCGCGGTCGAGTCGGCAGTGGCCGGGATCGTCACCGCGCGCCTCACCGGCGGCGCGTGGCTGCGGACGCCGGACACCACCGAGGCCGCCGCGCTGCTGTGGCAGGCGGCGGTCGTCACGGTCGTCGGCTTCGTGTGCTGGTACATGGGTATGCAGCGCATCGGCGCGGAGCGCGCCACGCTCTTCTCCGGGCTCATCCCCGTCGCGGCGGCCTGCACGGCGCCGCTGGTCGGCACCGGCGCGTACGGCACCGCGCAGGCCGCGGGCAGCGCCCTGGTCGGCGCGGGCGTCGCCCTGGGCTCCGGCGCGTGGCGCCTCACCCGGCGTCGCTCAGCGGCTGCCGTCGAGGATCACGCGGGCGACGAGCGCCGGGTCGTCGTTCATCGGGACGTGACCGCAGCCCGGCAGCCGCACCAGCCGGGCCCTGGGAATGATGTGCTTGGCCCGGATCCCCTGGCGGCGCACCAGCAGCCGGTCCCGGGTGCCCCAGGCCACGGTGACGGGCAGCCCCGGGAGGTCGTCCGTGAACTGGACGGTGGTGCCGGCCCGGAGGGTGTCGGCAAAGCCCTCGGCGTGGGCCAGCGCGAGGGTCTCGGCGACGACGGCCTCGGGTGAACGGCGGCCGGGCCGGGCGTAGATGGTGCTGGTCAGGGCGGCCCGCCCGGCCGCCGAGCGGGAGAGCCGCTCGATCACCGGGAGCGGCAGGCGCCGCGCGCCCTGCCGCATCGCGAGCAGCACACCGAAGGCGTAACGCCGTTCGACCGGCGACCAGAACCCGGCGGGCGAGATCGCGGTGACGGACCGTACGAGCTTCTCGCGGCCCAACTCCAGGGCCAGCAGGCCGCCCAGGGAGTTGCCGGCCACGTGCGGACGCTCGATCTCCAGCGCCTCGCACAGCCCGCCGAGCGTGGGCACCACCGTCCCGAGGTCGTGCGTGAGCCCGTCGGGCAGCGCCGGGGACTCGCCGAACCCGGGCAGGTCGACGGCTATCACCTCGCGCTCGGCGGCCAGGATGTGCACGACCGGGTCCCAGGCCTGCCGGTGGTGGCCGATGCCGTGCAGCAGGAGCAGCGGTTCGCCGGTGCCCACGCGCGCGTAGGACATGGTCACGGTCCGCGGACCGTGCGCGGAGGGAAGGCTGAAGGAGACCGTGGCGGACATGATGCTGCTCCTCGTCTGGTGGCACGCTGACGAACCGTCTTCGTAGACAGCTTGTCAGCAACCGCTACCGACGGGTAGCCCCCGGGGGCCATCACCTGGATCCGCTCGCCCACGCTTTCCGACTGGACGGGTGACAGCCGGCCAACCGCCCGCCGACCGCCGGTCATTGCGCTCCGGAAGGCGGCGGTGCCGCCTGGACACGGCGGGGCGTGCCGGGATGGGATGGGGCCGTGACCATCGACACCGCGACCGAGGCCTTCGAAGAGCACCGCCCCGTCCTGATGGGCGTCGCCTACCGCATGCTGGGACGGGTGGCCGACGCCGAGGACGTCGTCCAGGAAGCCTGGCTGCGCTGGTCCGGCGCCGACCGGACGGAGGTACGCGAACCCCGCGCCTACCTGGTGCGCATCGTCACCCGGCTCGCCGTCGACCGGCTGCGCCAGGTGCGGTCGCGCAACGAGGCGTACGTGGGACCGTGGCTTCCCGAGCCGTACGCCACCGACTTCGGGGACACCGCCCCCGACACCGCCGAGCGTGCCGTGCTCGCCGACTCCGTCTCGCTCGCCGTCCTCGTCGTCCTGGAGTCCCTTTCGCCCCTGGAGCGCGCGGTGTTCGTCCTCAGGGAGGCGTTCGGCTACCCGTACGCGGACATCGCCGCCGTCCTCGACCGGGGCGAGCCCGCCGTGCGCCAACTCGCCGGACGGGCGCGTAAACACGTCGAGGAACGACGGCCGCGCTACGAGGTCGATCCGGCCGAACGCCGCGACCTGACCGAGCGGTTCCTCGCGGCGGCGGGTGGAGGGGACCTGGAGGGGCTCATGTCCCTGCTGGCCCCGGACGTCCGCCTGATCGGCGACAGCGGCGGACTGTCCAAGGCGCCGCTGCGGGTCATCGAAACCGCCGACAAGGTGGGCCGCTTCCTGTACGCCGTCGCCCAGCAGGGCATCCCCGATCCCTCGTACCGCCTCCTGGAGCTCAACGGCGGCGCCGCGCTCCTCGTCCTCTCCGGCGACAAGCCCGACAGCGCCGTCCAGCTCGATGTCGTGGACGGCCGGATCCGGTGTGTCTACATCGTGCGCAACCCCGAGAAGCTGGTGTCCCTGGGCAACCAGTAGCCACTGTGGTCCCCTTGTGCCCCTCGAAAGCCCCCGTCTTCTGGACGGGGGCTTTCGACGTTGTGTCACGAACATCACCCCGCGCGAACGCCCTGTGAACGCTGTGCGGCAAGGCGCCTCCGCAATCCGTAAGGGATCGAGGATTGGTCTTGACCAAGGGTGGGGGCGGCCCTATGGTCGCAGGGATAGTGCAAGAACCTTTAATAAACAAGGGCGCTAAAACGCCGCCGGGCCACGGCGATTGCGGAGGACAGGGTGGGGACCACGCAGCTGGAAACGGTGCCGGAGCCGAAGTACTGGCATCTCAAGACGGTGCTCACCGAGGCATTGGACTCTGAGTTCTCCGTGGGCGAGATCCTGCCCAACGAACGCGACCTCGCGGCCAGGTTCGGCGTCGCCCGAGCCACGCTGCGCCAGGCGCTGGAGCAGCTGGAGCTCGAAGGGCGACTGCAGCGCCGCCGCGGGGTGGGCACGACCGTCGCGCCGCCGCGCGTGGGCGTGGCCGTCGGAACCGAGCAGCATGTGTGGCCGGGCGCGGTCGGCGACGCCTGGCAGCCCGTGGCCTGCGAGGTGGCGGTCCCGCCCGCCGCGGTGGCCGACGTCCTGGAGACGGGCCCCGACGACCAGGTGCACACGATCCGCCGCTCCCGTGTGACGCACGGCCAGCCGGTCGCCGCCGAGCTGCTCTACATCCCGGCGTCCTCGGTGCCCGGCCTCTCCGCGATCGACGCCCCGTCGGGGTCGACCCTCGCCCGTTCCGTGCTGCGCGAACTGCAGCACCTCGACCTGGAGGGCCAGGACCGCGCCGTGGAGCTCGGCTCGGCCCGCGCGGACGACGCCAAGGAGCTCGACCGTCTGCCCGGGGCGCCCGTCCTCGTCGTCACGACCCGTTACTTCGCCGAGGGGCGCACCGCCGCGGTCTCCGTGGCCACATACCGCGCCGACACCTGCCGGCTGACCTTCGGCGACTCCGGCGGCGTCGAGATCCACCACGACCCCGAGCGCCGGGCCTCCTGAGCCGCGGCCCAGGCCTGATCCGCGCGACAGGGCCCAGGCCTCAGCCGTCACGCCCCGGAACACTCCGGGGCGTGACGGCTCTTTCGTGTCCGTGAGGCCAGTGGCCGGCTTCCCGCGTCCGTGAGACCGCTGGTCAGCGGCGTGCGGTCACGGTCCCCTCCACCGCGAACAGCTGCTCCTCCACATGATCGAGGGCCAGCCGCAGGGCGCCCGTCGCGACGGCCGCCTCGCCCAGCAGGGAGAGCGCCACCTTGGGCGGGCGCAGACAGTAGCGCGCCAGTTCGCGCCGCAGCGGTTCCAGTACGCCGTCCAGACCGGCCGCCCAGCCGCCGACGACGACCAGTTCCGGGTCCAGGGCGAGGACCAGGGCCGCCACGTCGTGCACGAGGCGCTGGATGAAGCGGTCGACCGCCGCGCGGGCCCGCTGGTCACCGCCCTTGGCCAGCGCGAAGACCTCGGCGACGGCCTGCTCGTCGAGCGGGTGCAGGGGCTCGTCCGTGGTCGACAGCAGTGTCTCGGGAGTGGCTCCGCGGCCGAGCAGATGGAGCGCCCCGATCTCCCCGGCGGCGCCCCCGTATCCCCGGTGCAGCCGCCCGCCGATCAGCGAACCGGCCCCCGGACTCAGCCCGGCCAGCACGAACACCACGTCGTCCGACTCCGTCGCCGAGCCCTTCCAGTGCTCGGCGACCGCCGCCGCGTTGGCGTCGTTCTCGACGAGCACCGGGCATTTGAAGGAACGGTTCAGTCGGTCGCCCAGGCGCAGCCCCGTCCACTCCGGCAGCGCCGTGCCCAGACGTACGGTGCCGTCCGCCTCGACGATCCCCGGGCTGCCCACGCCGACCGCCCGCAGGGAGCTGCGCGCGACACCCGCGCGGCGCAGCAGATCGGCGACCGCCGTGCGCAGCCGTTCCAGCCGCTCGTCCGCCGACGCGGTCTCGTCCACGTCCTTCGACATGGCGCCCAGCACCCGGCCGTCCAGATCGGCGAGGAGCCCGGCGACGCGATGGGGACCGATCTCCAGGCCCAGCAGATGGCCCGCCTCGGCCCGGAACCGAAACCGCCGCGCGGGACGGCCCTGACGCCGTGCGGCGCCCTCCTCGGCCGCCTTCTCGACCACGAGCCCGGCCTCGATCAGCCCTTCCACGACACCCTCGACCGTGGGCCGCGACAACCCGGTCACCCGGGTGATCTCGGTCAGCGTCGCGCAGTCCGTGGCACGCAGCGCGTGCAGCACCACCGCGGAATTGATCCTTCGCAGCAGAGAGGGGTCCCCGCCGGTCAACCGCCCCAACGTCCGTCCTCCCAGCTCGTGCGCGTGTTGGCCGGATCGTACTCGGCGCGGCGCGCCCCGGCGAGAGCCGGGGACCTCCTTTGCTACCGACCGGTCGCTTCCGCCACCGGCGGACCGCCGTTTCAGCCCGGGGCCACGAACCCCGACTCGTACGCCGCGATGACCGCCTGCGTACGGTCCCGGGCCCCCAGCTTCGCCAGTACGGCGCTGACGTGCGACTTGACCGTCTCGGTCCCGACGATCAGCCGTCCGGCGATCTCCGCGTTCGACAGCCCCCGGGCCATCAGCCGCAGCACCTCCGCCTCCCGCTCGGTCAGCGCGGCCCGCTCCATGGCCGTCCGCGCCGCCGGATTCCCGCTGCCGCCCCCGTACTCGGCCGCCAACTGCCGTACGGACGCCGGGAACAGCAGCGACTCGCCCTCCGCGACGAGCCGCACGGCGTGCACGATCTCGGCGGGCCTGGCCCGCTTCAGCAGAAAGCCGTCGGCACCCGCGCGCAGCGCCTCGTAGACGTACTCGTCGTTCTCGAACGTGGTCACGACGAGGATCTTCGGAGGATCGCTCACGGTCCGCAGGACCGCGCGCGTGGCCTCGATGCCGTCCATGAGCGGCATGCGCACGTCCATGGCCACGACGTCCGGCCGCAGCTGCCGCACGAGCGGGATCACCGCGGCGCCGTCGGCCGCCTCTCCGACGACCTCGATGTCGGGCTGCGCCGCCAGGACGGCCCGCAGACCCGCGCGGACGAGCGGTTCGTCGTCGACGAGGAGAACGGTGACCGGCATCCGGCCAGCGTAGATCAGCGCAACGGCAGCTCGACCCGTACCTGCCAGTCTCCCCCGTCCGGCCCGGTCCGTGCCCGCCCGCCGAGCAGCGCCGCCCGCTCCCGTATGCCCCGCAGGCCACTGCCACGGCCCGGCCCCGCTGTCCCGGCCGTCAGCGGATTGCGGACCTCCAGGCCCAGAGTGCCGTCGTCGACCGCGATACGGACCCGCACCGGCACGCTCCCCGCGTGGCGCAGCACGTTGGTCAGGGACTCCTGGAGGATGCGATAGCCCTCGCGGGAGACCGGTCCCGGCACGGTCTCCAACGCACCCGTCACCTCGGCGTCGACCTTCGCACCCGAGCCGCGCGCCGACTCCAGGAGCCGGTCGGCCTCGCTCAGCGTGGGTCGGCCGCTCGCGGGGCGCCCGGCCTCGCGCAGCACGCCGAGCACGCGCTCCAGGTCCTCCAGGGCGGCCCGGCCGGTGTCCTCGATGGCGAGCAGCGCCCGGTCGGTGAACGCGGGGTCGCCGGCCGCCCGTGCCGCGCCCGCCTGCACCACCGCCACGGTCAGCGCGTGCCCGATCGAGTCGTGCAGCTCACGGGCGATGCGCGTGCGTTCCAGGAGCTGTTCGGTGCGTTCTTCCAGGGCGGCGAGGCGCTCGGCGGGAGAGGGGCCCAGCAGCCGGCGCGCGATGGCTGTGACCAGCTCGCCGAGGCCGACGACCGCGCCGTACAGAGCGAGCAGCGGCACGGGTACGAGCAGGGCACAGGCCCACGGCGGGGGCGACACCGGCAGCAGTGTGACGTCGACGGGGCGACCGGAGGCGGCCCCGGCCAGTTCGACGGCGGTCGCCGGCAGCCAGACGGTGACCCCCATCGCCACCGCCCCGAGGCCCATCCGTACTTCGAGCCACAGCACGGTCCGCAACCGGTCCCGCCAGGTCGCCGACGGCGCGACCGAGATCGCCGCGCCCCGGTCGCCCCGCTCCTGCGGCTCGTCCGGCGCCAGCATGTACCGCGCCTGCACGCCCTCGCCCCGCCGCACGGCCGGGACCAGCCCCAGCGGGATCAACAGCACCGCGGGCACCCACGGCCTCGACATGTCGATGAACAGCCACACGCTGACGAACAACATCGGCACCCACAGATGCAGCAGGCGTGTGTAGGTGGTCCCCAGGAGCAACGGGCGCAGAAGGCGGGCCATCGCGCCATCGTCCCAGCCGGCCCCGGCAACCGGCTTCCCCCGAGCGGGGGAGACGATCTCCACCGGCGGGGGAGTACCGACCGCGCAAAGGCCGCCAGGCTGGGGCCATGAACAGCATCGACGTCCAGAACCTGACCAAGGAGTACGGCAGTCGGCGCGCCGTGGACGACCTCACCTTCAGCGTGCTTCCCGGCCGCGTCACCGGCTTCCTCGGACCCAACGGCGCCGGAAAGTCCACCACCATGCGGCTCGTCCTGGGCCTGGACCGGCCCACGTCCGGCACCGCCACCGTCGGCGGGCGGCCCTACGCCACGTTCGACGAGCCCCTGCGCCAGGTCGGAGCACTGCTCGACGCAGGGGCCGCGCACGGATCGCGCACCGCGCGCGACCATCTGCGGGCGCTCGCCGTGAGCAACCGCATCTCCGAACGCCGGGTGGACGCCGTGCTGGAGGAGGCGGGGCTCGCGTCCGTGGCGCGGCGCAGGATGAACACGTACTCCCTGGGCATGCGACAGCGCCTGGGCATCGCGGCCGCACTCCTCGGTGACCCGCCCGTGGTGCTGCTCGACGAGCCGTCGAACGGGCTCGACCCCGAAGGGATCATCTGGATCCGAGAGGTGCTGCGCCGACTGGCCCGTGAAGGCCGCACGGTGCTCGTCTCCAGCCATCTGATGAACGAGACCGCGTCCTTCGCCGACCACCTCGTCGTCCTCGGCCGGGGCAGACTCCTCGCCGACACACCCCTGCGCGAGTTCATCCACGCGCGCGTGCGGCCCCGGGTACGGGTGCGCACCACGGACGGCGCCGCTCTCGGCGCGCTGCTCGCACGCCACGGTCACGAGGCCGTCGAGGGTGCGGACGGACGGTGGACCGTCCCGCACGCACGTGTGGAGGACATCGGGCTCCTCGCCTCGGGCGCGGGCCTGCCGATCCTCGAACTCGCGGCGGAGGAGGGCACGTTGGAGCAGGCCTACCTGGATCTGACGGCCGCCGACGCCGAGTTCACCGCCGTACCGTCGCCCACACGGCCCCAGGAGGCCCGGTCATGACCTTCGCACCCGTACTCCACGCGGAGTGGATCAAAATCCGTACGCTGCGGTCCCTCGTCGCGGGACTGCTCGCCGTGCTCCTCGCGACGGCGGCGTTCTCCGCGCTCGCCGGTCTCGACGACTCCGGGGGCCAGGACTTCGACCCGCTGTTCTCGGTGTTCTTCGGCGTGAGCTTCGGGCAGATCGCGGCGATCACGTTCGGCGCGCAGGCCGTCGCGGCCGAGTTCCGGGGCGGCGCGCTGCGGGTGTCGCTGGCCGCGGTGCCCCGGCGGGGGCGGTGGTTCGCGGCCAAGGCGGTGGCGATCGGGGTTCCCGCGCTGGCCGTCGGCCTGGTGACCGGGCTCGTGAGCCTGGTCGTGGGCAAGGCGGTCCTCGGATCCAGGGCGAGCGGGCTGACGTGGGGCGAAGGGGTACGCGGGGCCGTGGGCTGCGGCCTCTACCTGGCGCTGATGGCCCTGTTCGCCGCCGGGCTCACGGCCGTACTGCGCAGCGCGGTCGCCACGCTGGGCATCCTGGTCCCGTTCCTCCTGATCGTCTCCTTCGTGATCGGCGGAATGTCGGGCGGCGTGGCCGACTTCCTGCCGGACCGGGCGGGCCAAGTGGTGCTCCACGAGACGTGGGACGGCGCACTCGGCCCCTGGACCGGGCTCACGGTGACCGCGGCCTGGACGGCGGCGGCCCTCGCGGCGGGTGCGTGGTGCCTACGGCGCAGGGACGCCTGACGGCACGGCAATTGTCAGTGGCAGCCGCTTTACTGGACCTCATGACCAGCGCGCAGCACCTCGCCACGATCCTGCGGCTGTGCTCCGAGGACTTCCCCCGTGAGCACGGCCGTTCGGACGTCGGCGACGCGGGACCCGGCTACCACATCGCCGAGTTAGCGACGAGCGAGGAATTCTGGGAGGACGACGGCACGGCACGGGAGGAGACGGCGGAGCAGTACGAGGCCGACCGGGACGGTCTTTCGGTGCTGCTCACCCACCGCTGGGGGCCTCCGCAGGTCTTCAGCCTGTCGAGCGTGCTCGACCGGACGATGGACGGGGAGGACATACCCGAGCCCTGGGGCATCGTGAGCGGGCATGTGCCCGATGTGCACCTCTGGAAGGCGACCGGGCACGACCGCTGGGTCGCCCTCGGTGTCTCGCAGTGGGACAAGGAGTGGCCGTTGCAGCTCCTGGCCGTGATCACCGAGATCGACCCGCCGTGACCTGATCCGCTACCCCTCGGCCGCGGCCACCCGCAACCGTCCGAACTCCTCCGCCATCGTCGCCGCCGTCCAGTGCGCGTTGAGCCCACTCGGGTTGGGCAGCACCCAGACCCGGGTGTCCCCGATCGTCCGCTCCTGCGGGCCGATCACGGCCTTCCGGTCTTCGAAGGCCGCCCTGTAGGCGGTCACCCCCACCACCGCCAGCCACCCAGGCCGCAGTCGCTCCACCTTGGCGCTCAGCAGCCGTCCGCCCTCGCGGTACTCCTCCGCGGACAGCTCGTCGGCCCGGGCCGTCGCGCGCGCCACCACGTTCGTGATGCCGAGCCCGTGCGACGGCAACTCGCCCTGCTCCGACGGCTTCATCAGCCGGGGCGTGAACCCCGACAGATGCAGCACGGGCCAGAACCGGTTGCCGGGACGGGCGAAGTGATGGCCCGTGGCGGCGGTCATCAACCCTGGATTGATGCCGCAGAAAAGCACCTTGAGGCCGTCCCCGACGACATCCGGCACCAGCCGGTCGCGGGCGGCCTCAAGGTCCGCGGGAGTGAGCCGCGTCAGAGGATCGCCCCCGGCGTGTAGCCCGCGGCCTCCGGGTGCTGCTTCACGATCTCCTCGATGCGGCCGACGACGGCGGCGACCTGGTCGGCCGCGGCACCGGTGAACGACAGCTTGTCGGCCATCAGCTCGTCCAGCTGCGCGCGGTCGAGCGGAATGCGCTCGTCGGCGGCGAGCTTGTCGAGGAGCTCGTTGCGCTCGGCGCCCTGTTCGCGCATGGCGAGCGCGGAGGCGACGGCGTTCTCCTTGATCGCCTCGTGCGCGACCTCACGGCCGACGCCCGCGCGCACCGCGCCCATCAGGACCTTGGTCGTCGCGAGGAACGGCAGGTAGCGGTCCAGCTCGCGCGCGACGACGGCCGGGAAGGCGCCGAACTCGTCGAGGACGGTGAGGAAGGTCTCCAGCAGACCGTCCAGCGCGAAGAACGCGTCGGGCAGCGCGACCCGGCGGACCACCGAGCAGGACACGTCGCCCTCGTTCCACTGGTCGCCCGCCAGCTCGCCGGTCATCGAGGCGTAGCCGCGCAGGATGACCATGAGGCCGTTGACACGCTCGCAGGAGCGGGTGTTCATCTTGTGCGGCATCGCCGAGGAGCCGACCTGGCCCGGCTTGAAGCCCTCGGTCACCAGCTCGTGCCCGGCCATCAGCCGGATCGTCTTGGCCGTCGAGGACGGCGCGGCCGCCAGCTGCACCAGCGCGGTCACGACCTCGTAGTCCAGCGAGCGCGGGTAGACCTGGCCGACGGAGGTGAAGGCCTGCGCGAAGCCGAGGTGCCCGGCGATCCGCTGCTCCAGCTCGGCGAGCTTCGCCGCGTCCCCGCCCAGCAGGTCGAGCATGTCCTGCGCGGTGCCGACCGGGCCCTTGATGCCGCGCAGCGGGTAGCGGCCGAGCAGCTCATCGACGCGGCCGTACGCGACGAGCAGCTCGTCCGCCGCGGTCGCGAAGCGCTTGCCGAGAGTGGTTGCCTGGGCGGCCACGTTGTGCGAGCGGCCGGCCATGACCAGCTCGGCGTACTCGCCCGCCAGCTTGCCGAGCCGCGCCAGGACGGCCACCGTGCGGTCGCGCATCAGCTCCAGCGAGAGCCGGATCTGCAGCTGCTCGACGTTCTCGGTGAGGTCCCGGGACGTCATGCCCTTGTGCACGTGCTCATGCCCGGCGAGGTCGTTGAACTCCTCGATCCGCGCTTTCACGTCGTGCCGGGTGACCTTCTCGCGCTCGGCGATCGAGGCCAGGTCGACCTGGTCGAGGACGCGCTCGTAGTCGGCGATCGCGGCGTCCGGGACCTCGATGCCGAGGTCCTTCTGCGCCCGCAGCACGGCGAGCCAGAGCTGACGCTCCAGCTTCACCTTCTGCTCGGGGGACCAGAGCGTGGCGAGCTCGGCGGAGGCGTAGCGTCCGGCGAGGACGTTGGGGATACGGGGCTTTGCAGGCGCGGCAGTCACGTGGACGGAGTTTACCCGCCGTCCGGAGGGGCTCCGGAACGTCCGTACGCTCCGGAGCCCAGGTCAGCGGCGGTGGCCCTGGTCAGGTGTCCCTGGGTCCTGTCGTCACATTCCCGACGACGGGTATGTGACGACAGGACCTAGGGGCGGATGCCGTCGCAGGCGATCGGCAGATGGCGCGGGCCGCGCAGGACCGCGTTCTGCCGGTAGGGCGGCGGGTCCTCCAGCAGCCGGGGGTTGTCCAGTCTGCGGGCCAGTTCGCTCAGCGCGAGCTGTGCCTCCAGGCGGGCGAGCGGGGCGCCGAAGCAGCTGTGGATGCCGCTGCCGAAGCCGAGGTGCTGGATGTCCCCGCGGTCCGGGTTGAACCGGTCCGGATCCTCGAAGCGGTCGGGGTCGCGGTTCCCCGCCGCCAGCACCAGCCACAGCGAGGCGCCCTTGGGGATGGTGACCCCGCGGACCTCGATGTCGGCGATGGTGGTGCGCTGCGGGACCAGCTGCACCGGCGGCTCGAACCGCAGCAGCTCCTCGACGATGGGGACGGCGAGGTTCGGGTCCTCGCGCAGCCGCTCGAGCACGTCGGGGTTGCGCAGCAGGGTCAGCATGCCGTTGGTGATGAGGTTGACCGTCGTCTCGTGGCCGGCGATCAGCAGGAGCGCCGCGGTGCTCAGGACCTCCATCGTCGTCATGACACCGTCCGGCCCTCCCGCCGTGGACAGCTGGGACAGCATGTCGTCACCGGGCTTCTTGCGGCGTTCCTCGATGAGCCCGGCCAGATACATGCCCAGCTCGGTGCGGGCGTTGTGGGAGACCTTGGCGCGCTCGTCGGCGTCGGCGCCCGGGTCGGGGTCGAGGCTGGCGGCGATGATGTCCGCCCAGGAGTGGAAGCGCGCCTCGTCCTCGCGCGGTACCCCCAGCAGCCGGCAGATCACGGTCACGGGGAAGGGATAGGAGAACTGGTCGACCAGATCGATCCGGTCCGGGCTGTCGATGCCGTCGATGAGCCCGGAGACGATGTCCTTCAGCTCGCCGTGCATCTCGTGGACACGCCGTGGGGTGTGCGGCGGCCCGAACGGCCGGTTCGTCATGCGGCGCAGCCGGTCGTGCTCCGGCGGGTCGAGCCGCAGGAAGCTCGGCGGAAGGGCCGTCTCCTCGTCCCCCTCGGCGGCCAGCGGGTTCGCGGTCGCCGGCGTCTTCAGATTGCGGGCGTCGGAGCTGATGCGCGGATCGTGGAGCAGGCTCTGGATGTCGTAGTACCTGCTGACGACGTACGGTCCGTCCGCGTCGTGGTACACCGGCGTCTTGCGCAGCTCCGCGTACAGCGGATACGGATTGGCGCGGTGGGCGTAGTCGATGATCTGCCGCAGGATGGCTTCGGTCATGGGTGCGTCCTAGGGAACGTCGGATCAGTGCCGAGCGGGGGTGAACGTCAGCCGTCGGTCGTCCGGCGCGTATCCGCTGAGGGTGACGGTCGGGCCGTGGGTGGGCACGGAAGGGTCGGGGAAGTCCGCGGGCATGGGCTCCTGCCCCTCGGGGCGGCGGTCCACGGTGGGGAAGGCCGGTGGGAACGGCGCCGTGGTCTCGATGAGCTGCTGGTAGAACTGCAGCCACCTCGTCTGGTCGAAGGTGACGGCGCCGATGACGCGCCCCTGGTACCCGTAGACGCCGGTGAACCTGTGCTCGCTGCGGGAGCCCTGGGCGATGAGGATCTCCGTCCCCATCGACGGCACCCCGACGGACTTGATGTTCACGCCGAACTGGGAGGACCAGAAGGCGGGCACCCAGATGTGGGGGCGGCGGTCCGTACTGTCGCTCAGCATGTTGTGCGCGGCGGTCTCGGCCTGGGAGACGGCGTTGCCCCAGTGCTCCAGGGACAGGAACTGGTAGCCGAACAGCGGGTGCGGGGACCGTGCGACGTCGCCGGCCACGTAGATGTCGTCGGTGACGATGCCCCGGATGTCGAAGGCCCGGCACCCGGCGTCACAGGCGATCCCGCGGGGACCCGCGCCGAGTCCGGACCCGGCGAGCCATTCGGTGTTGCGCTGCGCGCCGAGGGAGACGATCACCACGTCGGCCTGGACGGTGTTCCCGTCGGAGAAGTGCGCGGCGCGGACGTGTCCCGCGGAGTCGCCCTCCAGGCGGGTCACCATGACACCGCAGCGCAGGTCGACGCCGTGTTTGCGATGCAGCTCGGCGGCGACGTCGCCGACGACTCCGCCGAGCGCTCCGACCAGGGGCGCGTCGGACCGCTCGGCCACGGTGACCGCGATCCCGCGTTCCCGGCAGGCGGAGGCGATCTCGGAGCCGGTGAACCCGGCGCCGATGACGAGCACGCGGCGGGGGCCCTGCGCGAGTGCGCGCTCCAGCGCGTCGGCGTCGTCGCGGGTCCGCAGCACGAACACCCCGTCGAGCTCGGCCTCGTCCTCCCGGGGCCAGGGTCTGGCCCGTACACCGGTGGCGATGAGCAGCCGGTCGTACTCCACCTCGTCGCCGTCGGCCAGCCGCACCCGCCGGGCCGCCATGTCGAGGCCGGTGGCCGGAACCCCGAGGCGCCACTGCGCGTCGACGGCGCGGTGCCGGGGAAGGCCGGTGCGGTCCGCGGTCGCCCTGCCCAGCAGGACCTGCTTGGACAACGGCGGTCGGTCGTACGGCTCGTAGGGCTCGTCCCCGATCATCGTGAGGGAACCGGCGAACCCCTCCTCACGCAAGGTCTCCGCGGCCCGAAGCCCCGCCAGCGAGGCGCCGACGACCACGATGCGGCCTTCACGCTTGAGCCGGTCCAGCGACCCGTCGGCGCTCACCGGACCGCCTCCCGCTCGGTTCCGGGATTCCCGTCCAGGGAGTTCGCCTCCACCATGATGGCCTGGACGGGGCACGCGGCCACGGCTCGCGCCATGTCCTCGCGCCGGTCCTCCTCGGCCTCGGGGTTGTAGAGCAGGGACTCGTCCCCGTGCATGGCGAAAACATCGGGAGCCAGGAATGCGCACTGCGCGTATCCCTGGCAGCGGTTGAGATCGACGACAAGCCTCACCGAGGATCAGCCTTTCCGTGGCCCGTTCTCGTCCCCCTCCTCCACAGCATGCGCGAGAGGGTGCTCAGCCGCTCGCCGGGGTGCGCAGGCCGGCACGGAGGATGTGGAGGCTGACGACCAGCGCCCAGGCCGGGAAGACCAGCTCCGACCAGGGCAGAGAGGATCCCGCGACGAGCAGGACGAGCCCCGCGAGATAGCCGAGGACGGCGAGCGGGCGGGGGAGGACGCCGAGACGGTGACCGATGGTCGAGGTCGTGAAGACGAACACGGCGGCCATGCGGAGCGCGTACGTCGTCATCAGCGTGTAGGCGAAGTCGCGGCCGAAGCCGGAGGGCTGGCTCAGCACACTGCCCGCCGCGGCGCCGGCCCCGAACATGGTGGCCACGAAGACCAGTCCGCTGCCCATGAAGACGGTGGCGATGAATCTGTCCTCGGCATCGCCGACCCGTGCGCGCACGGCGCCCATGAACCACAGGAAGAAGATCCCCGCGAACGGGATGATCTCCAAAGCCGTACGGACCGCCCACCGTTCGTTCGGCGCGACGGTCGCGTCGGCGGCGTTCCCCGCCGGGATCGAGATCCGCACCAGCACGATCGCCGCCCCCAGCAGGAGGGCGAACACCGTCCCCGCCAACCCGGCGGCGCGCGGTGTCCGCAGCCGTTCTTCCTTCGGCTTCATCGGCGCTCGCTCTCGTCCCGAAGCCCCCGTTCCCTCTCGGTCCAGCAAGCAGGCACCAGTGCGCTCACGCCACCGGGGGAGCCCGTGGGGGTGATGCCCCCGCTCGGCCGGGGCCGGTCACGGAAGTCGGCGGCGCTACGAGGCGTCGGCCAGCTCCGCCAGGATGTCGCCGTGGCACAGCTCGGGTGCGCACCAGCAGGCCAGCGTCTTGCCGCGCAGGGCGGGCACCTGGTCGAGGAGGTCGGGGCGTTCGAGGAGATACGCCCGGTACTTCTCCATGATCTCGGCGCGGGTTCCGTCGCGCTTCTTCGTGGGGGTGTCGTAGGCGAAGGGGTTGTAGAGCGGGTGCTGCGGGAGGTCCCAGTGGCCCATGGTCCAGCGGCGGCCGATGTAGACGAGGTCCGCGGGAGCGTGTTCGAGCCGGGGACCGAACTCGTGGATATGACCCTTGAGGTTGATCACGGTGGTGGGCATGGGATTCCCTTCGGCCGTCCGCCTACCCACCGTGTCTACCTCACGGACCCCTCGTACGGCAGCAGCTCCGGCCGCTTGGCCGGGCGTCCGTCACCGGACCGCAGCGTGACCAAGCCGAAGCCCCCGAAGGCAAAGGGTTGTGGAGCGGAGCGGGACGTAGAGCGGAGAAGTTGCAGCAGGTTACTGTGCGATCTGTGCGAGATGAGACCTGGGAGCCCACAGTCATAGTCGACGAAGGCCTCAGCCGCAGAGCGAAGGCGGTGGCATGCACCGCCCCGTTGTACGAGCTCGATGCAGCAGCAGCCCAGGCAGCATGACGCGGAGTCAGGCGAACGCGGGCCCCACGCGGCCGCCGAGGCCAAGCCCGACCACCAGACACGCCGCGCCGATGGCTGCACCTATGCCGATGCGGTACCCGTCGACCGGGTCACCGCCCCGCGCCAGGACGCGTCCGACACGCCGCTGAAGCGCACCACGAGCGGATCGGTGGCCAGCCCGCGGGAGACGTTGAGCACCACGCCGCACGTCACCCAGGCGAGGCTGAACACGCCGAACGCGGTCACCCCCAGCGAGCGGGCCACGTAGATGCCCACCACGAAGTTGGACATGCTGGAGGCCGCCTGGTCGGCCAGTCCCCAGGACAGCCGGCCGTCCCCGGACCGCAGCCCAATCGATCGCCCATGCTGGGCACATCACGAAGGAAAACCCCGCCAGGGATTACCTGGCGGGGTTCGACCTCAGCGATCTGTCGAGATCACTCTTCGTTCAAGGCAGCTCGCAGGTAGGCGATCAGATCACCGGTCGGCACCCCGACCCAGTCCGCCGCGGGCACCCCGGGGCGAATGACCTCATAACGCTCTTCGTCCGGCTCGTACACCAGGACCTGACGCTTCGTTCCGTCCAGCAACGGAAACGGATCCACACACAGGCGGACGGCACCGTGCGTGATCGATGGGAACATGTTCCTCAGTACCTCGTCCGCACGGAGGCGACGCAGAAGGTTCCACTGTCTCCGGTGGAAGTCGGACGACAGAAGGCCGGACCACTGCAAAGAGATAGGCTCTCCGCTTTCGATTGCTCTGGCGAATTCATCGAGCTCCAGGAACTCGAATCTCGCCTTCAACCCGTCGAGTGGCATTCCTTCCCGCCATGCAGCGACCGCCTCCACGAGCGATCCGAGGTCGTCCGTCGAGCCGATCTCCCAGGCGAACCCAGGGACTCCTTCGGCGAACCCGATAATGTCGACACGCACCCGGAACAGACGCTTCTCGGTCGCAGTATGGACCGACACGAAGCCCCTTGCCGTCTCGATACTGATGACGTCGGACTGCCAAGGCGGTAGCCCGATGTCGCATCCGTGCAGCGTCGCCGCCTCTTTCATGGCCGGTCCAAGGCCACCCGAAGCGGTCACGTCCGGGTATAGGTCCTTCTGATAGGTACCCATATTCGACTCCTCAGCAGTGACAGTGACCGATGACCGAACCCTTCACGGGGCGAAGGTCTCCCTTCAGCACCGACAGATCCGGCATAGATGTCGGGGCATCCAGCACCATGGCTCCATCTGGACCCGACGGGGAGTAGAACTTGATCGATTCCCACGGGCGTTGACCATTGGCGAGGCGCCAAGATCCGCCGGTGGGCGTGGAAGAACAACGTCGAGCTGTGCCTCACCCCGACAAACGCCTCCTGGGCCAATCCGATCGAGGCGCACTTCGGACCGCTGCGGCCGTTCACCCTGGCCAACTCGAACCACCCCAACCACACCGTTCAGACCCGCGAGCTGCACCGCCACCTGCGCTGGCGCAACGCCAATGCCCGCCACTCCGACGTCCTGGCCGCCCAGCGCCGCGAACGAGCCCGCGTCCGCAGTGAGAAGGGCCTCCGCTGGGGCGGCCGACCGTTGGCAGCGGCCTAAGGTTTTTCCGCCACGACGGTCTTCTGCTCACCGCAGGAGCAGAAGTAGACCGTCGCACGCTCGCCGGTCCAGAACATCTCCTCATGCCAGGGCCGGTGCCCGGTGCGCCAGGCATGCCACGTCGCTCGGAGCACAGGTGCTCATCGAGAGCGCGACTGTAGTACGCGACTGTAGTAACGGACCCCGCTCTCCCGCCTGGCGCCCCCGTTCGTCACACTGACGCCGTGCCTCGAATAGCCACCGCGACCTCGTCCCGGCAGGTCCGCCGCCTCACCACGATGGCGTTTTTCGGTCCGCCGGTGATCGTCGGGCTGTCGTTGCTGGCCGCCAATCCGGACTGGAGCGGGCTCGGACTGGTGCTCGGGACCATCACGCTGATCGCGACTCTCTCGCTGCTGATCACCGCCGCGCCGAACGGGTGGTTGATCGTCGGCGGGGTGATCGTGGGGATCGCCGCGCTGTCCGGGCCGGGGCCGGTGCTGCAAGCGGAGGTGATGGCGCACCAAGGGCAGCGGGTGGAGGTGCGGGTCACCTCGGTGAAGACGTACCAGGGCAAGCACGGGCCGGAGTACACCTGCCTTCTGGGGCGGGTGGACGGCAAGCCGCTCAAGCACGCCGAGCTGGGCAACGACTCCTGCGACGGGCCGATGGAAGTCGGGCAGACCGAGGACGTGCTCGTCGACCCGCACGGCTGGACGGCGCCGGAACTGGCCGAGACGGACTACAGCGGGATCGACATCGCCGCGTGGGCCCTGCCGGTGGTACTGGTGCTCTTCGAGCTGCTGGTCTGGCTGTCCCTGCGGGTCGGGCTGCGCCGGTTCGAGGGCCGCTGATGGCGCCCGGGTCCCGGAGGAACGTGGCCTGGCCCCCGCACGTGGTGCGGCGGCTCGCCCGCATAGTCGCGCTCGTCCCCCTGCTGATGGTGGGCATCGGCGTGCTCGGCACCAGCCCGGACTGGTTTCCGGCGGCGCTGATCCTCGGCGTGCTGACCGTGGCCCTCGCGATCGCGGTGCTGATGGCGACCGCGACCCAGGGGTGGGTGTTCTTCGCCGGGCTGATCACTGGACTAGCCGTCGCGCTCGGCTCCGGGCTGGTCTTCCAGGCCGCGCTGATGCAGAGCCAGGGGCGGCGCACCGAGGTGCGGATCACCTCGGTGTACACCACCAAGGGCAAGACCGGCCCGATCTACCACTGCAGGCTGAAGCGGACCGACGGCAGGCCGATGGACCACGCCAACATCGTCGGCATGGGCTGCAACGGCACGGAGGACGCGGGCACCACCGAGGACCTGCTGGTGGACCCGAGCGGCTGGCTGGCCCCGCAGCCCGCCGATGCCGACTTCAGCTCCCTCCCCGTCGGCGTCGTGGGAGTCGGCGTCGCGATCGGGTTGTGGGAGCTGACTGTCTGGCAGACTCGCCGGATCGGCCTGCGCGAGGCCGCGGCGAACCCGACGGCGCCCGGCCGGCCGAGCGGTGCCAAGCCGAGCGCCGACAACCGGAACAAGAAGAAGCGCAAGCGGCGCTAGCTAGTGCCCCACCCGTCGCCAGTCCGTCACAGGGCCGGGGTTTGTGTGGTCCGCAGGGGTGACCCAGAAGGCTTTGCCCAGCTCAGCGCTGAACTGGGCGCCTGTCCGGCCGTCCCCCGATGAGCGTCCCGTCAGCCGTCGTCCTATCCACGGCAGCAGGTGCTGCCTGGCGAAGCTGGCGTCGGCGGCGCGGCGGGCGGCCCAGCCGGGCGGCGCCGTCGGCGGCATCGGCGTACGCCACTCCTTGTCCTCGGGCTCGTACCCGAGCGTCTGCCAGACGGCCTCCGCGACCCGGCGGTGCCCCTCGGCCGTCAGGTGCAGCCGGTCCACGTCCCACATCCGGGGGTCGGCGAGCGAGGGCGCCCCGTAGAGGTCGACGACCAGTGCGCCGTGCCGGTCCGCGAGCTTGTCGACGACGGAGAAGAGCTCCTCCATACGCGGCCGGAAACGTTCGAGCACCGGACCGTTGCGGCCCGGGCTGCGCATCAGGACGAGCCGCTCGCAGGCAGGGGCGAGCCGCTCCACGGCCTCCTCCAGGAGAGCGCGGACACGTCCCATGTCGACCTTGGGGCGCAGTGTGTCGTTGAGTCCGCCGACGAGGGTGATCACGTCGGGCCGCATCGCGACCGCCACGTCCACCTGCTCCTCGACGATCTGCCCGATCAGCTTGCCGCGCACCGCGAGGTTGGCGTACCGGAAACCGGGCGTCCGCGTGGCCATCCGGCCGGCGAGGAGATCGGCCCAGCCGCGGTAGGAGCCGTCGGGCAGCCGGTCCGACATGCCCTCGGTGAAGGAGTCGCCGACCGCGACAAGGCTGGTGTAGGTGGCATTCGTCTGCATGGCGGACAAGATGCTAACCCGCACGCATACTCGCCGGTCGGTCGGGTCGCCACCGGGGACGGCCGGGACGGCCCGGCCGCGCTCACGCCGTCTGCCCGAACAGCTCCCTCAGCACGTCCTCCATCGTGACCAGCCCCGTCATCCGTCCGTCGCTGCCCATGACTCCCGCGAGGTGCGTACGACTGCGGCGCATCGCCGTGAGCACGTCGTCCAGCGGGGTGCTCTCCCGTACCCGCGCGATGGGCCGCATGTCCTCCACCCGGAACGGCACCTCGCGCGGCATCGCGTCCAGCGCGTCCTTGACGTGCAGATAGCCCACGATGCGGCGCCCCTCGTCCACGACCGGGAAGCGCGAGAAGCCGGACTCGGCGGACAGCCGCTCCAGCTCCTCCGGAGTGACGCCCACGCGCGCGTAGACGACACGTTCCAGCGGCAGCACCACGTCCCGTACGGGCCGGCGGCCGAGCTCCAGTGCGTCGTGCAGCCGCTCCAGAGCGCGGTCGTCGATGAGCCCCGCCTCGCCGGAGTCCTTGACCAGCCTGGCCAGCTCGTCGTCGGAGAAGGTGGCGACGACCTCGTCCTTCGTCTCGACCCGCAGCAGCTTCAGCAGGCCGTTCGCGAAGGCGTTCACCGTGAAGATCACCGGGCGCAGCGCCCGGGAGAGCGCCACCAGCGGCGGTCCGAGCAGCAGCGCGGTGCGCACCGGCTCCGCGAGCGCGATGTTCTTCGGCACCATTTCACCGAGCAGCATGTGCAGATAGGTCGCCAGGGCGAGCGCGATCACGAACGAGATCGCGTGGCCCGCGCTCTGCGAGACGCCCATCGCGTGGAACGCCGGTTCCAGCAGGTGCGCGATCGCGGGCTCGGCCACGATGCCGAGGACCAGCGTGCACAGGGTGATGCCCAGTTGCGCGGCCGCCAGCAGCGCGGACACGTGCTCCAGGCCCCACAGGACGCTGCGTGCCCGCCGGTCGCCCTCCTCGGCATGCGGTTCGATCTGGCTGCGGCGCACCGAGATCAGCGCGAACTCGCCGCCCACGAAGAAGGCGTTCACGACCAGCGTCGCCAGCCCGATCAGAAGTTGTACGACGGTCATCGCGGCCCCCTCTCCTCGTCGTGGCGCTGCTCCCCGTCGCGCGGCGCGTGCAGCAGCACCCGCGCGGCCCGCCGCCCGGAGGCGTCCACCACGTCGAGCCGCCACCCGGCGACCTCGACGGCGTCCCCGACGGCGGGTATGCGGCCGAGCCCGGTCGCGAGGAAGCCGGCCAGGGTCTCGTAGGGCCCCTCGGGCACCCGCAGCCCGACGCGGGCCAGCTGGTCGGTGCGGGCGGACCCGTCGGCCGAGTACAGCGCCCGCCCCTCCTCGTCCGTGCCGGCCGGGGCCAGGTCGGGCGTCTCGTGCGGATCGTGCTCGTCGCGGACCTCGCCGACGACCTCTTCGACGATGTCCTCCAGGGTGGCGACGCCCGCCGTGCCGCCGTACTCGTCGATGACGACGGCCATCGTGCGTCCGCCGGACAGCCGGTCGAGCAGCCGGTCGACGGTGAGTGACTCCGGTACGAACAGGGGTTCGCGCATGATCCGGGAGACGGGGGTGCGAGGCCGCGGCTCGGCGGGCACCGCCACCACGTCCTTGATGTGTGCCACGCCCACGACCGAGTCGAGGTTGCCGCGGTAGACGGGGAAGCGGGACAGACCCGTCGCCCGTGTCGCGTTCGCCACGTCCTCGCAGGTCGCCTGGACGTCCAGCGCGATGACCTGGACGCGCGGGGTCATCACGTTCTCCGCGGTCAGGTCGGCGAGGTTCAGGGTGCGCACGAACAGCTCGGCGGTGTCCGCCTCCAGGGCGCCCTCCTTGGCGGAGTGCCGGGCCAGGGCGACCAGTTCCTGGGGTCCGCGCGCGGAGGCCAGCTCCTCGGCCGGTTCGAGGCCGAAGACACGTACGACACGGTTGGCCGTGTTGTTGAGATGCGTGATGAACGGGCGGAACGCGGCGCTGAACCAGCGCTGCGGCGTCGCCACCCGCTTGGCCACGGCGAGCGGTGAGGAGATCGCCCAGTTCTTGGGGACCAGCTCGCCGACGACCATCAGGAAGACCGTCGACAGGGCCGTACCGATGACCAGCGCCACCGAACGGGACGCGGAGGGCGAGACACCGAGCGACTCCAGCGGACCCGCGATCAGCTTGGCGATCGACGACTCGGAGAGCATGCCGACGACCAGGTTGGTGACGGTGATGCCGAGCTGGGCGCCGGACAGCTGGAACGTCAGATTCCGTGCGGCCTTGAGGGCGCCCGACGCGCCGCGCTCGCCGCGCTCGACGGCGCGCTCCAGCTCGCTGCGCTCGACCGTGGTCAGTGAGAACTCCGCCGCGACGAAGACGCCACAGGCCAGCGAGAGCAGCACCGCCACCAGGAGGAGGAGCACCTCGGTCATCGCGTCACCTCCGTCCCATGATCGGCCAGGGGCGGGGGGATCGCGCGATGTCGGGTACGGGGAGGCTCGCCCATCGGCGGACGCTCACACCTTTCATGGGAGGACCGGGTGATCCTCCCATGGTAAAGGATCGGCAAAGTGCCCTCTTGGGTGCTGGAGGCTAGTCGGTGAGCGGCTTCGCCCAGCGGCGCCACTGCTCCTGGAGCTCGTACCCGGCGGCCCGCCACGCATGCTGCCCGGTCTCGTTCCGCCGCAGCACCATCGCGTCCGAGCGCCGCCCCCCGAGCCGTACGAACCGTTCCTCGGCGGCGGCGAGCAGCGCGGAGCCGATCCCGCGGCGGCGCCGCCCGGGATGCACCGCGAGCCGGTACAGATGGCAGCGCCAGCCGTCGAAGCCCGCGATCACCGTGCCCACCAGCTCGCCGTCGTCCTCGGCCAGGATCAGCGCCTCCGGATCGTGGGCGACCAGTCGCTCCACGCCGTCCAGGTCGTCACTGATGCTCGTGCCCTCGGCCGCCACCTTCCAGAAGGCCAGCACGGCGGCGAGGTCCTCGGGCGTCGCGGCCCGTATCCGCAAGTCGGTCATGGCGCCGATCCCATCACGCGTTCCGTGGGGCGGCACCGAATTCCACGATCCGGACGGTCACTCGCCCCGCAGCGCCTCGACGACGGGGGCGAACGCCTCCATGTTCGGCTCCAGGAGCGTCAGATACGAGAACCCGTACCGCTCCCGCTGCGCCCGCACCTGCGCCACGATCTGCTCCAGTGTTCCCACCAGCACGATCGGCAGCTCCAGGACCTCGTCCTCGGTCAGGTTCGGGATACGGGGCAGCCAGGGCCGGATCGCGGCGCCGCGGTCGTCGGTGACGGCGAGTATCTGGATCAGCAGATTGAGCTCGGCGGGCTCCTTGCGTCCCTCGGCGGCCTCCCGGTACAGGGCGACGCGTTCGTCCATCTCGGCGGCCGTGATCGGCTCCAGCGTGCCGCCCGGGCTGGTGCGCGCCCCGGTGAACGCCGCGATGTCCGCGTGCTCGGCGGTGAGCCGCAGCATCCGGTCGCCGTTGGCGCCGATCAGCAGCGGCACGCGGGGCCGCTGTACCGTTCCCGGCCGGTGCTCGTCCGAACCGAGGAGGCGCTCCAACTCCTCCACGGTGCGCTGGAGATGGTCGACCCGCTCGCGCGGCGAGCCCCAGGGGAGGCCTGCCGTGTCGTGCTCCGCCGGGATGTAGCCGGTGCCGAGCCCGAGTTCGAGGCGGCCGCCCGTCAGCGTGTCCGTGGTGGCGACCTCGCGGGCCAGCAGCGTGGGATTCCAGAAGCCCGCGTTGAGCACGAAGGTGCCGAGGCGGGGCCGCTCGGTGACCTCCGCCGCGGCCACCAGTGAGGGGAAGGGCGCGGGCATGCCCAGGTGGTCGGGGACCAGGATCACGTCGTAGCCGAGTTCCTCGGCCCGCCGGCACTTGGCGCGCCACTCGTCGAGGGGCGCGGGGTCGAGCATGTTGATGCCGAAGCGGAAGGGGCGGGAGGGGCCGGAGGGGCCTAAGGGCCGCGACATGAACTCTCCTCACTCACGGGCGACTTGCGCCCGAGGGGTGAACGCGGCGGACAGGACGCGAGTACATCATTCGTGTGCGATGGCCGCCAGGACGTTCATGCGCGAGGCACGCAGCGCCGGCAGCAGCGCCGCCACTATGCCCACGACCGCCGAACCCACGACCACGGCGACGATGGTGGTCCACGGGATGGCGAGCGACTTCATGCCCTGGAGCGCGAGGACCCGCTGCACACAGACGCCCCAGACCAGCCCGAGCGCGAGGCCGAGGACGGCGCCGAACACGGCGATCACCACCGACTCCAGCCTGATCATCCGGCGCAGTTGGCGCCGGGCGAGCCCGATGGCGCGCAGCAGTCCGATCTCACGGGTGCGTTCGACCACCGACAGGGCGAGGGTGTTGACCACGCCGAGCACCGCGATCACGATCGCGAGTCCGAGCAGCGCGTACACGAGGTAGAGCAGCACGGCGATCTGGTCGTGCACGAGCTTCTTGTAGTCGGCCTGGTCGCGGACCTGCACCTGTGGATAGGGCTTGAGCGTCTGCTCCAGCTGCGCGCGCAGCCGGTCGGGGCTCGTGCCGGGCGCCGCGTTCACGTACAAGGCCGAGTCCTGCCCGCCGGGCACGTACTTCTCGATCGTGCCGAAGCCGAAGAACAGCCCGCCCTGCATCCCGAAACCCCCGGAGCCGCCCTGGTCGGTGAGCGCCCCCACCGTCAGGTCGGTCTTCCGCCCCGCGGGGAACTCGACGGGGATCGCGCTGCCGACGCGCACGCCGTGCTCCCGCGCGAACTCCGCGTCCATCGCCAGGCGACCGGCGCCGAGCGCCGCCGCCGTGTCCCCCTGGGTGTAGGTGACGTGGGCGACGTCGTCGAGCCGCGGATCGTAGCCCGCCGCGGTCGTCTCGACCCGCTTGCCGTCCGGCAGCCGCACCGCGACCGGCGTGAACCGCTGGCGGACGACGAGCCCGGCACCCTGGGTGGCGCGCACCTTGTCCGTGATCTCCGTGGTGAACGGCACGAAGTTGCCGTTCTGGATCACGAAGTCGGAGCCCAGCGTCTTGTCGATCTGATGGTCGAAGGACTTGCTCATGGACGCGCTCGCCACGGACATCCCGCCGACCAGCGCGAGGCCCACCATGAGCGCGGCCGCCGTGGCGCCCGTGCGCCGCGGATTGCGCAGCGCGTTGCGCTGGCTCATCCGGCCGACCGGGCCGAACAGGGCGGGGAAGGCACCGCCCAGGACCCGGATCACCGGTCGCACAAGGAGCGGACCCGCGATCACCGTCGCGATGAGGGTGAGCACGACGCCGAGGCCCAGCAGGGAGGCGGACGTCGCGGTCTTCGACGCCGTGGCACAGCCGGCCAGCGCGGCGGCTCCGGCCACGCCCACGACCGAGCCCACCAGGGCGCGCGTCCGCAGCGGCCGTCCCACCCCGGCGACCTCGGCGTCCGAGAGGGCCGCCATCGGGGAGACACCGGCCGCGCGCCGGGCGGGGAGATACGCCGCCACGAAGGTGACGCCGACCCCGACGACGTACGACGTGACGGGGGTCGGCCACCCGATCACCATCTCGGTGGACTTGAGGTTCATCCCGAACGCGCTCATCAGCCGGATCAGCCCGAGGGCGAGACCGATCCCCGCGGCGAGTCCGAGCGTCGAGCCGACCAGACCGAGCAGCAGCGCCTCGGTGAGCACGGACCGCCGCACCTGCCGTCGGTCGGCGCCGAGCGCGCGCAACAGGCCCAGCTCACGGGTGCGTTGGGCGATGAGCATCGAGAAGGTGTTGACGATCAGGAAGACGCCGACCAGTACGGCGATGCCGGCGAAGCCGAGCATCACGTACTTGATGACGTCCAGGAATCCGCCGAGCTGGGCGGCGGCGTCCTTGGCCTGCTCGTCGGCGGTCTTCACCTCGTAGGTCCTGGTGCCGACCTGCGCCGCGATCCGCTGCTTGAGCGGAGCGTCGGCGACCCCGGGCGCGGCGTCCACCGCGATGCTCGTGGCGGCGTCCGGGCTGCCGAGCAGGTTCGTCTGCGCGGTGGGGGTGTCGAGGAACAGCAGCGCGGCACCGGGGTTGGTGGTGGTGAAGGTGGCGATGCCGACGATCTTCACCGGGAAGGTGCGCTGTGCCTGCACCGTCAGGCTGTCGCCGATCGCCACGTGCTTGCGCTTGGCGGTGTCCGCGTCGAGCAGCGCCTCGTCGGCGCCGTGCGGGGCGTGGCCGGAGGTCAGTTTCACCGGGCTGCGCTTGGTGACCTGCCAGTTGGTGGCGATGGTCGGCGCGCCCGAGGTGGGTCCGATCGACTTGTTCTCGCGGTCGACGATGGTGAGGTTCTCGACGCTCACGTCCACATGGGTGGCCGCCACGCCGTCGACCTTCGCGAGCCGGTCCGCGAGCGAGGCGGGCAGCGTCGGCGTGGCACCGGTCGACACCCGCGACTTGAGATCGTTCTTCGGCGACACGGTCACATCGGCCGCGGTGGAGGCGAAGAGCCGGTCGAACGTACGGGTGACCGTGTCCGAGAAGATCAGGCTGCCCGCCACGAACGCCACGGACAGCACGACGGCCAGCGCGGACAGGAGCAGCCGCCCCTTGTGGGCGAGGAAGCTCCGCAGAGTCGCCTTGAGCACGGCCGCCGCCTCAGTCCTTGTCGAAGGTGTCGAGAGTGTCGAGAGATGCGTCGAGAGGTACGCCGTCCGAGTCGGCGGCCAGGACCACGTCCACGTCCACGTCGTCGGAGGCGCCCCCGGCGGCCGGGCGCCCCCCGGAGAAGTGCCGCATGCGCTCCAGCACCGCCTCCGCCGTCGGCCGCTGCATCTCGTCCACGATCCGCCCGTCCCCGAGGAACAGCACCACGTCGGAGTGGGCGGCCGCGCCCGGATCGTGCGTGACCATGACGACGCTCTGGCCGAGGTCGTCGACCGCCTCGCGCAGGAAGCCGAGGACTTCGAGCCCCGCACGGGAGTCGAGGTTGCCGGTCGGCTCGTCCGCGAAGATCAGCTCGGGTCGGGAGGCCAGCGCCCGCGCGCAGGCGACGCGCTGCTGCTGCCCGCCGGACAGCTGCGCGGGCCGGTGCTTCAGCCGGTCCCGCAGCCCGAGCGTGTCGATGACCTGGTCCAGCCACTTCTGGTCGGGTTTCTGGCCCGCGATGTCCATCGGCAGCGTGATGTTCTCGGCCGCGTTCAGCGTGGGGATCAGATTGAAGGACTGGAACATGAACCCGATCCGGTCCCGGCGAAGCCGGGTCAGCTCACGGTCCTTGAGCCCCGTGATCTCGGTGTCGCCCAGCCACACCTGTCCGGCCGAGACGGTGTCGAGTCCCGCCAGGCAGTGCATCAGGGTCGACTTCCCGGAGCCCGAGGGGCCCATGACCGCGGTGAAGCGGCCGCGCGCGATGTCCACGTCGACCGAGTCGAGGGCGAGGACGGTGGTCTCGCCGGATCCGTACGCCTTCGTCAGGCCGCGGGCGCGAGCGGCGACCCCGTCGGCCTCCCGTCGTCCGACGACGTGCTCCGCAGCAGGTGTGGACAAGGCCGCCTCCTCCGTGATGGACGTCCTGACTCCCCGGTCCCGGCCGAGCGTAGTGTGATCCCGCCCACGGCCGGTATCCCCCCGAGGTACCGGCTCCGGCGAGTCGCCCCTTGCGGGTGCTAGCACTTCGGCGCTAGCTTCGAGGTATGGCGAAGACCCAGCTGAACGTGCGGGTGGACGAGGGCACGGCCCGGGCGGCCCGGGAGCGGGCCCTGGAGCGCGGTATGAGCGTGAACCGCTACATCGAAGAGCTCGTCAGACAGGACACCGGGGAGGTCGGTCACACCTTCG
The DNA here is from genome assembly GCF_042885015.1 of Streptomyces sp. NPDC058086. Lineage (NCBI taxonomy): Bacteria > Bacillati > Actinomycetota > Actinomycetes > Kitasatosporales > Streptomycetaceae > Streptomyces > Streptomyces sp. NPDC058086. The sequence goes on from NZ_JBHVST010000022.1 coordinate 44,659, forward strand.
TCGACGCGGCCTCCGACTTCATGAAGCAGTACGCGAACGTCTTCGCCGAGGAGTTCGGCACGGACCGGGAAGGCGCACGGGACACGTTCCGGGACGGCTCACGCGAAGGTCGTCGTTGATCCCTTGAGCAGTCTCAGAGTCGACCTCGCCTGGCTCCTCATGATCGCCGAACAGAAGACGCCCGGAGATCCCCAGGTCACCGACTGGGGAGCCCTCGTCGCCGCCGTCAGCCGGCACGAGGCGGAGATATTCGGCATTCCCGTCTACGACAGCCCGCACGCCCGCGCCGCCGCACTGCTCCAGCTGCTGCTGCACGTCCCGGCGCTCGAACGTTCCAACGCGATGTTCGCCTCGGCCGTCGCGTACGCCTATCTCGTCGCCAGCGGCCTCAAGGTCGTCACCTCGCCCGAGCAGGTGCGCGAACTCGCCCGTCTGGTGAAGGGCGGTGACGCGACGGTGCACGAGATCGCCCAGGAGCTGCGGCAGTGGAGTCTGTGACTACTCCGTGATCGGCGGGCGCCTCGCGCTGCCCAGCACGCAGTACGACGTGGGCAGCCGCGGCCCCTTCTCGGGAATGAACAGCCGCCGGTAGGGACCCAGTTCGAACCCGGCCTCGCGCAGCGCGGCGATCGGGTCGCGGGCCAGATGGCAACCGCCGTTCAGCCGCGGCCACACCGTCCGGTCCAGTCCGCGCTGGACGGACGCCATCACACGTCCGTCGCCCTTGCCGTGCTCGAAGAACCACACCGTGCCACCGGGCCGCAGCACGCGCCGCACCTCACCGAGGGCCCGCGGCACATCGCGCACACTGCACAGCACCAGCGAGAGCACCGCCCCGTCGAACGCCTCGCTCTTGACCGGCAGTGCCTCCGCCGCGCCCGGCACCACGTCCACGGGCACCTCGGAGCGCAGCGCGGCCTCCACGGCCAACTGCCGCAGCAGCCGCTCGGGTTCGATCGCGACCACCTCGGAGACGGCGCTCGGGTAGTGCGCGAAGTTCAGCCCGTTGCCCGCGCCGATCTCGATGACCCGCCCCGAGAGACCGGTGAGCAGCCGGTCGCGTACCGCGCCGATGCCCATCCTGGTCTCGGCCGCCACGCTGATACGGGCGTAGTAGCGGGCGAACAGCGGATGGTGCACGGCGTCCCGCGACACCTTGGCGGAGCCGGCTGACCTGAAGGGCATGACGGACCTCCCGGGAGGACGGGGTCTTACCGGGATTGTCCCCCCAGAACGTCCGTCACACGCTCTACGACGCTCGGCCTGCGTCATACGCCGGCCGGACGCACACGTCAGGCGATGAAGTCGCGCACCTGTTCGTAGACGCCATGGTCGTTGTTCATGTCGGTGTGCGAGATGCAGCCGGCCTCCACATTGGTGGCGCCGCTCAGGATCGCGCTGGTGTCCGGGTTGATCAGCTCGTCGCAGTTCGACCAGTAACTGGCGTACGAGACACTGCCCGGCGTCTCGTCGCCGGAGTTCAGCGAGGTCAGGAACGAACTGCCGGTGTACATCTCGGCGCACGAGGTGTAGAGCCACGTGCACCAGCTCGCGACCGTGGTTCCGTGGTTCACCCCGGCGGTGGACACGAAGTCGTCGACGTACGAGGTCCCGCCGAGGTTCTTGAGGTAGTAGCGGGCACTGAGCGCACCCATGGAGTGGACGACCAGGTCCACCTTCGACGCGCCGGTCTGCGCGAGGACGTTCTTGACCTCGGTGGAGAGCTGCTGGGCCGTGGTCACGTTCGACTGTCCCCAGTCGTACGACCACGCGAACAGTTCGGAGCCGCTGTAGCCGTCGGCCTTGAAGTCGGCGATCCAGTCGTCCCAACTGCTCGCCGAACTGCTCAGGCCGTGCACGAAGATGACGGGGTTGTGGGTCGCGGCCTGGGCGGGGACCGCGGACAGGGAGAGCGATACGAGGAGTGCTGCGACCACGGCGGAGAAGAACGTGGCGATGCGACGCGAGCGGCGTTGCATGGTGCCTCCAGACAAGGGTGGGGTGCCTGGAGTGTCAGCGCGGATCGAGTTGGTGCGGTTGTTGGGGGAGCGGTGAGGGGGCAGTCCTCCGGCTGTGCGCCGGTGGGGGTTGAGCGCGCAGTTCCCCGCGCCCCTAGGGGGCGCCTGCTGCCTGCGTCGAGTGGAAAGTGCGCGTATTCCAGCTCCCGCCGAGCCGTGGCGCCAGCCAGCTCGGCGCGTGTGCACGGAAGGCGGTGACGTCGTAGGCACCTGCCCCCGCGGGCAGCGCACCCAGGAGCGGGGCTTCGGCCACGAGGGGCAGGTCCGCGAGGTTGCAACGCGATGCCAGGTCGGGGGAGTCGGGCCAGCTGCCGATGACGATTCCCGCCAAGTCAAGGCCACGGCGCCGCAGTTCACGAGCCGTCAGCTCGGTGGTGTTCAGGGTGCCGAGGCCCGCTGATGCCACCACCAGCACCGGCGCGTCCAGCAGGCTCGCCGCGTCCGCCAGCGTGCCGCCCTCGTCGTCGAAGCGGACGAGGAGACCGCCCGCTCCCTCGACCAGCACGAGGTCGTGCTCAGTGGCCAGTTTGGCCGCCGCCTCCGCCACCGCGACCGGGCGCACCGGGGGCAGGGAGGCCCGCCGCGCCGCCGTCGCGGGAGCCAGCGGTTCCGGATAGCGGGCGAGTTCGAGCGTCGTCACGGCGCCCGCGAGCCGGGCCACCTCGTCGGCGTCCCCGCGCTCGTCCGGGCGTACACCCGTCTGCGCCGGTTTGAGGACGGCCACGGAGCGTCCGGCCGCGACGGCCGTGGCGGCGACGGCGGCCGTCGTGACCGTCTTGCCGACCTCCGTGCCCGTCCCGGTGATCACGAGAACCGCCATGTCATCCCTCCCGCGCCGCCGCGCACACCGCGCGCGCGATCCGTGCCAAGTCCGCGTCACCCGTGACGTACGGCGGCATCGTGTAGACGAGGTCGCGGAACGGGCGCAGCCACACGCCCTCGCGCACGGCCGCCGCCGTGGCCGCCTTCATGTCGACCTCGTGGTCGAGCTGGACTACGCCGATAGCGCCCAGGACACGTACGTCCCGGACACCCGGCAGCGAGGACGCCTCCGCCAGCCCGTCCCGCAGACCCGCCTCGATCCGCTTGACCTCGGTCCGCCAGTCCTGTCCGAGCAGCAGGTCGATCGAGGCGCAGGCCACCGCGGCGGCCAGCGGATTGCCCATGAAGGTCGGGCCGTGCGCCAGGACCGGGACCTCGCCGCGTGAGATGCCCTCGGCCACCCGCGCCGTGCAGAGAGTCGCCGCCATCGTCATATAGCCGCCGGTCAGCGCCTTGCCGACGCACATCACGTCCGGCGTGACGCCGGCGTGCTCCGCGGCGAACAGAGCGCCCGTACGGCCGAAGCCGGTCGCGATCTCGTCGAGGACGAGCAGCACGTCGTGTGCGTCGCACGCCTCCCGCAGCACCCGCAGATACGCGGGGGAGTGGAACCGCATCCCGCCCGCGCCCTGTACCACCGGCTCCACGATCACCGCGGCGAGCTCGTCGGCGTGCCGCCCGATCAGCTCGCGCAGATGGTCGGCGTACGACTCCTCGTACTCGACCGGCGGGACGTCGGCGAACACCTGGCGCTGGAGCACGCCCTGCCACAGCTCGTGCATCCCGCCCTCGGGGTCGCACACCGACATCGGCTGCCAGGTGTCCCCGTGGTAGCCGCCGCGCCAGGTCAGCAGCCGCTGCTTGCCCGGGCGGCCGAGCGAGCGCCAGTGCTGGAGGCACATCTTGACGGCGACCTCGACCGACACCGAGCCGGAGTCGGCGAGGAAGACGTGCTCCAGGCCCTCGGGCGTGATGTCGACCAGGCGCTTCGCCAGCCGTACGGCGGGCTCGTGCGTGAGCCCGCCGAACATGACATGGCTCATGCGCTCCAGCTGGTCGCGCGCCGCGTCGTTGAGGACCGGGTGGTTGTAGCCGTGGATGGCCGACCACCAGGACGACATGCCGTCGACCAGTTCGCCCGAGCCGTCCGCCAGTCGCAGGCGTACCCCGCTCGCCGACTCCACGACGAGCGGCTCCTGGCGGCCGGGCATGGGGCCGTACGGATGCCAGACGTGCCGCCGGTCCAGCTCCAGCAGGTCGCGCACGGGCAGCGTGGACGGCTCGGACCGGTCAGGCATTGGGGGCGAGATCCGTTCCGGCACCTCGGCGGCGTACGGCGACGAGGTCCGTACGCGCCTCGGAGGGCTGCTCCTCCTTGGCCTGCACCTGCACGGAACCGCAGACGCCGCCGCCCTCGTGCGAGCCGCACCCGGCGTCCGCGTGCGAGCCGCACCCGGCCTCGGCGTGGGCACCACAGCCTCCGCCCGCCGTCACGCGGTGCTCCGGCAGGGTCACCTCGCCCGCGCCCTCCACCTCGAACCCGGCGTCCGCGATCATCTCCAGGTCGGACTTGCCCGCCTGGCCCTCGCTGGTGAGGTAGTCGCCGAGGAAGATCGAGTTGGCCAGGTTCAGGGCGAGCGGCTGCATCGTGCGGAGGTGGACCTCGCGGCCGCCCGCGATGCGGACCTCCACGTCCGGGCAGACGAAACGGACCATGGCCAGGATGCGCAGGCACCGCTGCGGGGTGAGGTTCCACTCCTTGGCGAGCGGGGTGCCCTCGAAGGGGATCAGGAAGTTCACCGGAACGGAGTCCGGGTCGAGCTCGCGCAGCGAGTAGACGACGTCGACGAGGTCCTCGTCCGACTCGCCCATGCCCGCGATCAGACCCGAGCAGGCCGACAGACCGGCCGCGTGCGCCTTCTGGACCGTGTCCACCCGGTCGGCATACGTGTGCGTGGTCGTGATGTCCCCGTACGTCCCCTCGGACGTGTTCAGGTTGTGGTTGTAGGCGTCCGCGCCCGCCTCGCGCAGCCGCTCGGCCTGGCCGTCGGAGAGCAGGCCGAGGCAGGCGCAGACCTCGACGTTCTCGTTCTGGTCCTTGATCGCCTTGATGGTGTCGGAGACCCGGTCCACGTCACGGTCCGTCGGACCGCGGCCGCTGGCCACCAGGCAGACCCGCTTGGCGCCCCCGGCGAGCCCGGCCGCCGCGGCCTGCGAGGCCTGGTCGGGCTTGAGCCAGGTGTACTTGAGGATGTCGGCCTTGGAGCCGAGGCGCTGCGAGCAGTACGAGCAGTCCTCGGGGCACAGACCGGACTTCAGATTGACCAGATAGTTGAGTTTCACTCGACGGCCGAACCAGTGCCGGCGGACTTTTCCGGCCGCGGCCACCACGTCGAGTACGTCGTCGTCGGACGTGGCCAGCACGGCCAGCGCCTCGTCACGGGTCGGCAGCTCGCGCCGAAGCCCCTTGTCCACCAGCGTGTTCAGCAGGTCCATGAGATCCGATCCTGACGTATGCGAGCCGCTGCGGCCAAGGAGAGTTTGCACAACAGAGACGGTTCGACGTGTGGGTATTGCCACATCATGGGCGCCGCGTCGTCCCGCTAGGGTCTGTGCACTGCCTACAAAACGACCACCTTCATGACCCCCTCACAACCACTCCCAGGGCCCGGAGGCACCAGCATGGCCGGATCGCCGTTCGCGTGGATCGACGAGCAGGCGTACCAGCGTCGCCAGGCCGGACTCGTCCGCACCCTGCGTCCCCGCGCCGCCGACTCACCCCTTCTCGATCTGGCGAGCAACGACTACCTCGGGCTGGCCCGCCACCCCGAGATCACGGAGGCCGCCGCGGTGGCCGCCCGCCGCTGGGGCGCCGGCGCGACCGGCTCGCGGCTCGTGTCCGGCACGACCGAACTTCACGGCGAACTCGAACGCGAGCTCGCCGACTTCTGCGGCTTCGAGTCCGCGCTCGTCCTGTCCTCCGGCTACGCGGCCAACCTCGCCGCCGTGACCACGCTCGCGCCGCACGGCTCGCTGGTCGTCTCGGACGCGGGCAACCACGCCTCCCTCATCGACGGCTGCCGGCTCGCCCGGGGTGACACCCAGGTCGTGGCGCACGCCGACCCCGAAGCCGTGCGCAAGGCGCTGGGCACGCACGAGGGTCCCGCCGTCGCCGTGTCCGACACGGTCTTCTCGGTGGACGGCGACGCGGCCCCGCTGGCCGAACTCGCCACCGCCTGCCGCGAGCACGGCGCGGCGCTGCTCGTCGACGACGCGCACGGGCTGGGCGTCCTGGGCGACGGCGGCCGGGGCGCCCCGCAGGCCGCGGGGCTCGCGGGTGCCCCGGACGTGGTCGTGACCGCCACGCTCTCCAAGTCGTTCGGCAGCCAGGGCGGCGCCGTCCTCGGCCCCGCCGCGGTCATCGACCACCTGGTCAACGCGGCGCGTACCTTCATCTTCGACACCGGTCTCGCGCCCGCGGCGGCGGGCGCGGCCCTCGCGGCGCTCAGGCTGCTGCGCCGTGAGCCGGAGCGCGCCGCCCGGGCCCGTGAGGTGGCGACGGCGCTGCACACCCGGCTGACCGCCGAGGGCCTGGAAGCCGTACGACCGGACGCCGCCGTGGTCTCCGTGCGCGCGCCGTCCCCCGAACAGGCCGTGCGGTGGGCCGCCGACTGCCGGGAAGCGGGACTCGCCGTCGGCTGCTTCCGCCCCCCGTCCGTGCCCGACGGCATCTCACGGCTGCGGCTGACCGCCCGCGCGGACCTCACCGACGCGCAGATCGAGCACGCCGTCGGCGTGATCAGCTCAGTCCGGCGACAAAGCCCTCCCAGCTCGCGGGAGTGAAGAGCAGGGCGGGGCCCGCCTTGTTCTTGGAATCGCGCACCGCGACCAGTCCGACCCAGGGTCCTGGGCCGGGTCGGGCCGTCTCGACGCAGTTGTTCATTCCCGTACTGCGGCTGCTGCGCAGCCATCGCACGTCGCGGAGTGAAGTACTGGAACGTACGTACCGAGGCAGTGCAGTCATGGGGGTGCCTCCTTACGCGCCGTCACGTATCCCGGCGATGTAGTCCAACGAGTCCTCGGGCGAAAGGGCGTGGAACTGAAGGGCGTTGAAGGCCTCGGTGTAGGCCTGAAGGTCTTCTTTCCGTTCGAGATAGAGGCTACTCGTCAAGTGGTCGAGAACAACCACATCCAGATCAGTTGTGTTCGGAAATGAGAAGATAACGAAAGGCCCGGTGACGCCGATATGGGCCCCCGCGGCGAACGGCAGGACCTGAAGCCGCACTTGAGGCAGGGTGGCCGCCTCCCGCAGACGCTCCAGTTGCCGAGCCATCACCTCCGGGCCGCCGACCTCGCGTTTTAACACGGCCTCGTCCAGGACCGCGGTCAGTTCCAGCGGCGGGTTCGAACGCAGGACGTCCTGCCGGGCGAGGCGTACCTCGACGAGCGCGTCGAGCTTGTCGTCCTCCAGGCCGCCGACGGCGACCCGGGTCACCTCCCGCGCGTACTCGGGTGTTTGGAGCAGTCCGGGTACCACCGAGGTCTCCAGCGTGCGCATGCCGCTGGCCTGGGACTCCAGACTGATGAAGTCGCGGTACGCGGGCGGCAGGACCCCGCGGTAGGCGTGCCACCAGTGGTGGCGCCCATTGCCCTCGGAGCCCGCGAGGCCGACCAGGAGCTCCCGTAACTCGGACTCCGTGACGGCGTAGGCGTCCAACAGGCGCTCCACGTCGGCCGGTTTCACCCCACTGATACCGGTCTCGATCCGGCTCACCTTCGACTGGTGCCAGCCGACCAGACGGGCCGCCTCACCACTGGTGAGGCCCACACCGGCGCGCAGCGCGCGCAGTTCGGCACCGAGCTTGCGGCGGCGCACCGCGGGACCGTGCTGCATGGCCGTACTCCTTACTCCTTCCGGGCCGCCCAAATACGCTCCGCCGTCGCAGAGTTCACCGCATCGAGCGACAGATATATGCATATCTCGGTGGATCGCACCCGTGACCGGCCCAGTGATGGCAGTCTGGCGCGAAGCACCAGTCCGGGACCGTACTCGAACCATCCGCTCCGTGTCGGACTCCGGTCCCGTGGGAAAGGGACGACGTCGCCATGGCAGATCACCAGGAAGCATCCGTCACTCTGCCGAGCGATCCCGCCTCGGTCTCCGCGGCCCGGAATTTCGTCGCCGATGTGCTGGCCGAATGGGGCCTGCCGTGCGACGCGGAAGTCGCGGACACCGTACGCCTGATCGTGTCAGAACTAGCCACCAACGCCGTCCAACACACCTTCGGGCAGTCGCCCACCTTCACCGTGGACGTCCGGCTCGACCGAGACGAACACTTGCGGATCGGCGTCACCGACAGCCATCCACGCTTTCCGAAACGTCTGCCTGCCGCCGTCCAGCAGGACAACGGGCGCGGCATGGTGATCATCCGCTGGCTGACCGCCGAATGCGGCGGCAGACTCGTCGTCCGGCCCACCCGCGAGGGCGGCAAGACGGTCGCCATCGAGCTGCCCTGGACGGTGCCGGCCCAGCCGGTGACGGCCGGCGGCCCACAAGAGCCCTGAGGAGCGGCTCAGTTGTCGTGTCTGCGCTGCCCGGCGTGTCCGAAGGCGCCGCCGTCCTGGCCACCGTCTCCGGTGCGACCGCGCTGTCCGGCCGGTTCGGTCGGCGGCAGCCGGGACGAACCGCCCGCGAGGGCGCTGCGGCTGCTCGGCGGCGCCCAAGTGTTCTGGCTCGGCGTACGACGCTGCGGATCGCTGGGCTGGGCCCAGGAGGCCAGGAGTGAGACCGAGCCGGTGGCGTCCGCCCGCTGCGGCAGGGTCCGTCAGCAACGCGCTCGACCCGAAGGCGCCGATCACCTTCCTCAGCCTGGCGGCGCGGTTCGTGCCCGCGGGCAGTCAGGCGATGAGCGCGCTCACGGTTCTCGGTCCGCTGCTGCTTTCGGAGCCCTTGCGGCGCTGACGACCGTACGTTGCACCACGCGGGGCAGGACGCCCCACAGCGCCACACAGACGAGCAGGGTGCCCGCGCCCGAGGCGATCCCGGCGGCGCGTCCCAGTGCCACGTCCACGACGAGCAGCACCGATCCCGTCAGCGCCAGCATGAGAACGCCCGTCCCGATCGTGGCCAGGACCGAGGAGACCCGCACGATGGTCGGCTTCGCGCCCTGCCGGAACAGCGACCTGTGCAGCGCGGCCGGCGCCGTGAAGAGCGCGGCGGCCACCACGGCCAGCAGGAGCGTGGTGACGTATGTGGCGCGCTGCACCGTGTCGAGGGACGGGAAGCGCGGGGTGAACGCCAGTGTCAGCAGGAACGCGAAGAGGATCTGCACACCGGTCTGCGTGACGCGCAGCTCTTGGAGCAGCTCGCCGAAGTTGCGATCGGCACGCTCGAGGGGCGTCTCGTTCCGTTCCTCGGGGGGAGGTCGTTCAGCCATGGTGAACGAGTAACCGGTCCGTCCGCCTTTCACGCCTGGGGGGTGGAACCCCGAGGGGGCGCCGGCCGGCGGCACCCCCTCGGGCAGGTCAGCTGACCCGGCCGTACCAGACGCTCTTCGTCCAGATCTTCTGCAGCTTCACGACCTCCCCTGTCTTCGGGGAGTGCCAGATCTTTCCCTTTCCGGCGTAGATGCCGACGTGGTACACGTTCCGGCCCGAGTGGAAGAACACCAGGTCTCCGGCCTTGCGGTGGGACGCGGAGATGTGGTGCGTCTTGTTGTACTGCGCCGCGGCCGTACGAGGCAGCGTCTTGCCCGCCTTCTTGTACGAGTAGAGCGTGAGCCCGGAGCAGTCGAAGCGGCGTGGCCCGGCGGCACCGTACTGGTACGGGGAGCCCTTCTTGGAAGCCGCGACCTGAAGTGCCTTCGTCGCCAAGGTGGCCGCTTCGGCGTCGGATGCGACGCCGGGAACCACAAGGCTGCCGCCCACGGCGGCGAGAGTGAGCGCCGAGGCCGTACCGGCCCGGGTCCACAGCGACGGGACACGATTGAGCGCAGTCATGCGCAACCCTTCGTCAGCCGCCTGTGAAGGATGACCTGTCGGATTCGGGCTGGCGAAGTAGCCCGGCCGCTTGCGCGGCTTCACCCCAAGGACCGCCCGGATCTCTCCGGCGACCCGTCTTGCTGGGTCCTCCACTCCTGCCGATGCACTTCTGTCGACCGGTCATCCGGGCAGCGGCAGGACTCGGCGTCCGCCCGGACCGCCCCGCCGGTGTGGCGGGGGCTTGTCGTCGGAAGGGATCTTCACGCATGGCGGTCGGAAAATCCGAGCGGAATCGGCGATTTGTGGGGTTACTCACCACTCACCCGTTCGGGTGGACGACCCCCTGTTCGGGCGATGTTGGGGACAGCGACGACGCGCTCACCAGCACCGGAGCATTTCATTCCGCCTCCGGACTAAGCGCGTTGTGCAACTTTTTCGGTTCCCCAAAGAGGCGTGTGATTACTCCATCAGGGGGTACTCCATCTGGTCCGTTTGAACCCCGGGCCGGACGCCTCGTCGACTCGGCACGCACGGCGGCCCGGGTGCGGAGGTGTCAATTGTCGGCGTCGGGCGGCAGCGTGACGCGGGCCGCCCGTCGCTCGCCGTCGAGGACGCGCAGGGCCTGTGCCAGCGTCGGCGCGTGCACCTCGCTCTCGCCGCGCTGGTGCATCAGCGCGAGGGCGTCCCGCAGCTCGCCGGCCTTGGCGACCAGCGCCTGGGCGGCGCGCAGCCCGCGGTAGGTGTCTCCGGGCCTGGCCGGGTTGATGCGGCCGAGCAGGTCGACCACGTCGAGGTAACGGTCGATCAACTCGGCCTCGGCTCGCGTCAGCGCGGGCAGCGGGGGCAGTTCGGGCACCATCGGCGGATCACCTCGCGTCGGGTGTGGCGTTCCTCGCACCGGGCGCGGTGCGCGAGGCCTTGCGGCTGGGGATGATCCCGTCCACCAGTCCGTACGCCAACGCGGCCTGTGCGTCCAGGATCTTGTCCCGCTCGATGTCGGCGGCGACCTGTTCAGGACTCTGCCCCGTGTGCCGTACGAGCATGTCCTCCAGCAGCCTCCGAGTGCGCATCAACTCCTCGGCCTGGAGGGCCAGATCGCTCGCCTGTCCCTGTATCGGCTCGGCAAGCGACGGCTGGTGGATCAGCACCCGGGCCCCCGGCAGCGCGAACCGCTTGCCCGGCGCGCCGCCGGCCAGCAGCACGGCGGCGGCCGACGCGGCCTGCCCCAGGCAGGTGGTCTCCACGTCGCAGCTGACGAACTGCATCGTGTCGTAGATCGCCGTCATCGCGCTGAACGAGCCGCCGGGAGAGTTGATGTACAGCGCGATGTCCTGGTCCGGCGCCAGGTATTCGAGGTGCATGAACTGCGCCATCACGTCGTTCGCCGAGGTGTCGTCGATCGGCGTCCCCAGGAACACGATCCGCTCGTCGAGCAGCTTCGAGTACGGATCCAGGGTCCGGTGCCCCATGCCCGTCCGCTCGGTGAACTCGGGCAGGACATGACGGGCGGACGGTTCATTCATGGCACGCGCCTCCTCTGAGGGGTTCTGTAAAAAATGTACAGGACGTACAGAGTTCGGGAAGGCTGCTCGGCTGACAGCGAAAATCCCTGTGCGCCGCCGTTGGAGACGGCCGCTCGATCGTGCGAACGGAACGCTTTCGGTGGAGCTGGACGAGATCGTCCGCTCTGCGGGGGTGCCGGGGGCCCGGTCTAAGCTGGTGGGCATGGCCTACGAGATTCCGGTGACGCAAGCCAGGGCTGAGCTCGCCGATCTGATCAACCGGGTGGTGTACGGAGGCGAGCGCGTCGTCGTGACACGGCACGGCAAGCCCCTCGTCGCCCTGGTCTCCGCCGCCGACCTGGAGCGGCTCGAGGAACTCCCGGAGTCCGCCGAGGAACAGGTGGTCAGCTCCCTCTCCAGCGTCCGCGAGGCCGCGTCCGCCCCGCGTGAGCGCCAGCGCTTCGGCATCGCGGCCGAGCACCGGGGGCACGGCGCCTCGTAGGGCCCCGGCGACGGCGACGGCCGCGCCGCAGGGCAGGCGGTCATCGCGCCGTATACGGTCGCAGGCACGGCCTCGTCCCGGGCGGCGGCTCCGACGACGGCCCAGGAGCGTCCACGTCGGTCATGAGTGGATCACAGCCGGGTTAACGTCCTTGAAACGACGGCCAACTAGCGTGCCCATCCACGCCACCAGGGGTTTTGGTGGCTGCGGCCACCGGACCCCGCACGGTCCGGAGCGAGGACTGTGAGGTGGGACGCCGTGCAACTGACCCCGCACGAGCAAGAGAGGCTGCTGATCCATGTGGCCGCCGACGTGGCCGAGAAGCGACGGGCCCGCGGGCTCAAACTGAACCACCCCGAGGCGGTCGCCCTCATCACGTCGCACATCCTCGAAGGCGCGCGCGACGGCCGCACGGTCGCCGAGCTGATGTCCTCCGGGCGCAAGATCCTCACCCGGGACGACGTCATGGACGGCATCCCCGAGATGATCCACGACGTCCAGGTCGAGGCGACCTTCCCGGACGGCACCAAGCTCGTCACCGTCCACGACCCGATCGTCTGACGGGGGAGCGAGAGCCGTGATTCCCGGAGAGATCCTGTTCGCCGACGGAACCGTCGCCTTCAACGAGGGCCGCGAGGTCACCCGGCTGACCGTCCTCAACGCCGCCGACCGGCCCATTCAGGTCGGCTCCCACTACCACTTCGCCGAGGCCAACCCCGGTCTGGACTTCGACCGCGCCGCCGCGCGCGGCAAGCGGCTCAATGTCGCAGCCGGCACCGCCGTGCGCTTCGAGCCCGGGATCCCCGTCGACGTCGAACTCGTTCCGCTCACCGGCGCCCGTGTCGTGCCCGGCCTGCGCGGGGAGACCGGAGGTGCCCTCGATGCCTGAGCTCTCTCGCGCCGCGTATGCCGACCTGTTCGGCCCCACCACCGGCGACCGCATCCGGCTCGCCGACACCGACCTGCTGATCGAGATCGAAGAGGATCGTTCCGGCGGCCCCGGGCTCGCCGGTGACGAGGCCGTCTTCGGCGGTGGCAAGGTCATCCGCGAATCCATGGGCCAGGCGCGCGCTACGCGCGCAGACGGCACTCCGGACACGGTCATCACGGGTGTCGTGATCGTCGACCACTGGGGGATCGTCAAGGCCGACGTCGGCATCCGCGACGGCCGGATCACCGGCATCGGCAAGGCCGGCAACCCGGACACCATGGACGGGGTCCACCCCGACCTCGTCATCGGCCCCGAGACCGAGATCATCGCGGGCAACGGACGGATCGTCACCGCGGGCGCCATCGACGCGCACGTCCACCTGATCTGTCCGCAGATCGCCGACGAGGCGCTCGCCTCCGGCATCACGACGCTGGTCGGCGGCGGCACCGGTCCCGCCGAGGGCTCGAAGGCGACGACGGTCACTCCCGGCCCCTGGCACCTCGCCCGGATGCTGGAGGCGATGGAGCAGTACCCGCTCAACTTCGGTCTGCTCGGCAAGGGCAACACCGTCTCGCGCGACGCGATGCTGTCGCAGATCCGGGGCGGGGCGCTCGGTCTCAAGCTGCACGAGGACTGGGGCTCCACGCCCGCCGTCATCGACGCCGCGCTGACCGTCGCCGACCGCACCGGCATCCAGGTCGCCATCCACACGGACACCCTGAACGAGGCCGGGTTCGTCGGCGACACGCTCGCCGCGATCGCCGGCCGCGGCATCCACGCCTACCACACCGAGGGCGCGGGCGGCGGGCACGCGCCGGACATCATGACCGTGGTCTCCGAGCCGCACATACTGCCCAGCTCCACCAACCCGACCCGGCCGTACACCGTCAACACCGCCGAGGAACACCTCGACATGCTGATGGTCTGCCACCACCTCAACGCGGCCGTCCCGGAGGACCTGGCCTTCGCCGAGTCCCGCATCCGGCCCTCCACCATCGGGGCCGAGGACATCCTGCACGACCTGGGCGCCATCTCGATCATCTCCTCCGACGCCCAGGCGATGGGCCGGGTCGGCGAGGTCATCATGCGGACCTGGCAGACGGCCCATGTGATGAAGCGGCGGCGCGGCGCCCTCCCCGGTGACGGGCGCGCGGACAACCACCGCGTACGTCGCTATGTCGCCAAGTACACGATCAACCCGGCGCTCGCGCAGGGCCTCGCCCGCGAGATCGGCTCCGTCGAGACCGGCAAGCTCGCCGACCTCGTGCTGTGGGAGCCCGCGTTCTTCGGGGTCAAGCCGCAGCTTGTCATCAAGGGCGGGCAGATCGCGTACGCGCAGATGGGCGACGCCAACGCGTCCATCCCGACACCGCAGCCGATCCTGCCCCGGCCGATGTTCGGGGCGATCGGACGGGCACCGGCCTCGAACTCGTTCAACTTCGTGGCCCCGCTCGCCATCGAGGACGGGCTGCCGGAGCGGCTCTCGCTGGGGAAGCGGTTCGTGGCGATCGAGTCGACGCGTGGGGTGACCAAGTCCGACATGCGGGAGAACGACGCCCGGCCGCGGGTGCGGGTCGATCCCGACAGCTTCGCCGTGCACATCGACGGGGAACTGGTCGAGGCCACACCGGCCTCCGAACTGCCCATGGCCCAGCGTTACTTCCTCTTCTGATGTCCCGCGCGGCACTACTCGTCCTGGCCGACGGCCGCTTCCCCGCCGGCGGGCACGCCCACTCCGGCGGGGCCGAAGCGGCCGTCAAGGCCGGGCGGATCAGCGGGGCGGAGAGCCTGGAGGACTTCTGCCGGGGACGACTGCACACGGCGGGGCTGGTGTCGGCCGCCCTGGCCGCGGCGGCCGCCCTCGGGGTCGATCCGGCGCTGCTGGACTCGGCCGCGGACGCGCGTACGCCGTCGCCGGCCCTGCGGGTCGCCGCGCGGCGGCTCGGGCGGCAGTTGATGCGGGCAGCTCGGGCGACCTGGCCGTCCGGGGAACTCGACGCGCTGGCGCGGGCCTTTCCCAAGGGAGCGCATCAGCCGGTCGTACTGGGGCTGGCGGCGCGGGCCGCCGGGCTCGGGCCCGAGGACGCCGCGTACTGCTCCGCGTACGAGAGCGTCAGCGGTCCGGCGACCGCGACCGTGCGGTTGCTGAGCCTTGATCCGTTCGATGCCACCGGGGTGCTGGCCCGGCTCGCGCCGGAGCTGGACGTCGTGGCGCGTGCGGCGGCCGACGCGGCGCGGAACGTGGCCGACGGTGGGGTCGACGCGTTGCCCGCGGTGTCCGCTCCGCTCTTGGAGATCAGTGCGCAGGCGCATGCCGCTTGGGCTGTACGGCTCTTCGCGTCGTAGGCGGATCGCCCCCCGTTCCCGTTCCCTGGGGGCTCCGCCCCCAGACCCCGTATCGGCCTGAACGGCCTCGTCCTCAAACGCCGGACGGGCTGGATGGTGCCGGCCCGGGCTGAAGAATAGTTTGGAGTCGCCATCATGCATCTCGACCACGATCACTCCCACGGCGGGGCCTTGGCCGTCAGTGCCGACGCTCGTCGGCCCGACGGCTCGCGGCGCGCTCTGCGCATCGGGCTCGGTGGGCCCGTCGGGTCCGGGAAGACGGCGACCGTCGCCGCGCTCTGCCGGGCGCTGCGGGACGAACTGTCGCTCGCGGTCGTCACGAACGACATCTACACGCGGGAGGACGCCGAGTTCCTGCTGCGGGAGGCCGTGCTGCCACCGGAGCGGATCACCGCCGTGGAGACGGGGGCGTGCCCGCACACCGCGATCCGGGACGACATCTCCGCGAACCTCGAAGCGGTGGAGGACCTGGAGGACGAGGTGGGGCCGCTGAACCTCATCCTCGTCGAGTCCGGGGGTGACAACCTCACCGCGACGTTCTCCAAGGGACTGGTGGACGCGCAGGTCTTCGTCATCGACGTGGCGGGCGGGGACGACATTCCGCGCAAGGGCGGGCCCGGTGTCACCACCGCCGACCTGCTCGTCGTCAACAAGACCGACCTCGCGCCGTACGTGGGGTCCGACCTGGGACGCATGGCCGCCGACGCCAAGGCGCAGCGGGCCGAGCTGCCCGTCGTCTTCCAGTCGCTGCGGACCGAGGCCGGGGTGACGGCCGTCGCGGACTGGGTGCGGGAACGGCTGGCCGCGTGGACGGCATGACCACAGCGGGAGTGCGGGCCACCGCACGGATCGGGGCACGGGCCGACGGGCGCGGCGGTACCGCGCTGCCCGTGCTGGAGGGAGAGGGGCCGCTCGCGCTGCGGCGCACCCGGGCGAGCGGGGACGAGGCACGCGTCATGCTCGTCGGGGCGATGAGCGGGCCGCTCGGCGGTGACCGCTTCGCCGTGGAGGCGGAGGTGGGGGAGGGGGCTCGGCTGCACGTCGGATCGGCCGCCGCGACCATCGCCCTGCCGGGACAGACCAAGTGCGAGGCCCGTTACGATGTGCGGCTCGACGTGTCCGGCGGGGGTGAACTGCGCTGGCTGCCCGAGCAGTTGATCTCCGCCCAGGAGAGTGATCTGTATGTGTCCTCGCGCGTCGAGCTCCGGTCGGGCGCTCGGCTCGTCTTCCGGGAGGAGCAGGTGCTCGGGCGCGTCGGCGAGCAACCCGGACGGCTCACCAGTCGTCTTGTCGTGCGGCTCGACGGACGGCCGCTGCTGGACCAGGAGCTGTCGTACGGCCCCGGCGCACCCGGCGGCTGGGACGGTCCCGCGGTACTCGGGGGACATCGGGCTCTGGGTCAGCTCGTCGTCGTACGGCCGGAGTTCGAGCGCGAGCCGCCGCAGGCACGGCTGTTGGGGGAGTACGCGGCCCTCATGCCGCTCGCCGGGCCCGCGGCTCTGGTGAGCGCCCTGGCGCCGGACGCGCTGCGGCTGCGGCGGGTACTGGACGAGGCCTTGCGCGCACTCGACCGATAAGTCGATAAGTACGCACCGCTCAACGGGACTTGGTGCTCCGGTTATCGGAATGGTAAAGAAGGCCGGTCACCCCTGTTCTCAGGGACCTCACAGCCGAAAGGATCCCCGTACCAATCGCAACGATGTACGGGGAGGTCCCACTTGAGGGCTAAGAGACCGACGAGACGCCTGACCGCGTTCGCTTCGGCCGGAGCACTCGTCACGGCGACCCTGATTGCCGGAGCCGTCGCGGCGCCGTCGGCCACCGCCGACTCGCGTCACGGTCAGGACCGTGAGGCCCGCGGCGCGGCGATCGCCGCCGCCCGAGCCTCGAAGGCCGGGATCAACTGGCAGGACTGCCCTGCGGACTGGGGCTTCGAGAAGCCGATCCAGTGCGGCTGGGTGTCCGTCCCGCTCGACTACGCCCACCCGTACGGCAAGCAGATCAAGCTCGCCGTCGACCGCATCGGGAACACCGGGACCAAGGCGGAGCGCCAGGGCGCGCTCGTCTACAACCCGGGTGGCCCCGGTGGTTCGGGCATGCGCTTCCCGCGCCGTGTCACCACCAAGAACCCCCTGTGGGTGAACACCTCGAAGGCGTACGACTTCGTGGGCTTCGACCCGCGCGGTGTCGGCCACTCGGCCCCGATCTCCTGCATTGACCCTCAGGAGTTCGTGAAGGCGCCCAAGGCCGACCCGGTGCCGGACTCCGAGGCAGACAAGCGCGTCCAGCGCAAGCTCGCCGCCGCGTACGCGGACGGCTGCGCCAAGCGCAGCGGCAAGGCGATGCTGGCGCAGATGACCACGCCCAACACCGCCCGCGACCTGGATGTCATCCGGGCCGGACTCGGTGAGAAGAAGCTCAACTACCTGGGCGTCTCCTATGGCACGTACCTCGGCGCCGTCTACGGCACCCTGTTCCCGGGCCACGTCCGCCGCATGGTCGTCGACAGCGTCGTCAACCCGGCGAAGGAGAACATCTGGTACCAGGCCAACCTGGAGCAGGACATCGCCTTCGAGGGCCGCTGGAAGGACTGGGAGGACTGGGTCGCCAAGAACGACGCCGCCTTCCACCTCGGCGACACCCGCGACAAGGTCCAGGACCAGTGGCTGAAGCTGCGGGCCACCGCGAAGAAGAGCCCGCTCGGTGGCGTCGTCGGCCCCGCCGAACTGATCTCCTTCTTCCAGAGCGCCCCGTACTACGACTCGTCGTGGGTGCCGGTCGCGACGGCGTTCAGCAAGTACGTCGCCGGTGACACCCAGGCGCTCGTCGACGCCGCCGCCCCCGACATGTCCGACACCGCGGGCAACATCACCTCGGAGAACGGCAACGCCGTCTACACGGCCGTCGAGTGCGCCGACGCCAAGTGGCCCACCAGCTGGTCGAAGTGGGACAAGGACAACACGGAGCTCCACAAGAGCTACCCGTTCATGACGTGGGCCAACGCGTGGATGAACCTGCCCTGCGCGACCTGGCCGGTCAAGCAGCAGACCCCGGTGAACGTCAAGACCGGCAAGGGTCTGCCCGCCGTCCTGATCGTGCAGTCCACGCGTGACGCCGCCACCCCGTTCCCCGGCGCCGTCGAACTGCACAAGCGCTTCAAGGGCTCCCGCCTGATCATCGAGAACGGTGCGGGCTCGCACGGTGTGACCGGCCTGGTCAACCCGTGCATCAACACCCGGGTGGACTCCTACTTGCTCACCGGCAAGACGGACGCGGCCGATGTGACGTGCACCCCGCACGCCACGCCGACCCCGTAACACCCCACGCACAGAAGGGGCGGCCGGATCTCCGGCCGCCCCTTCTGCCTGCCGTGCGTCCCTCAACTCAGCGGCATCCGCGGGAACTTGCGGGCCTCTGCCGCGACCTCGGCCGCCTCCTCCGCCTTGACGACGGCCGCGTACCGGTCGACGTACTCCTGCTCGGAGAGGGTGAGGATGGCGTACATGATCTCGTCGGTGACGGCGCGCAGGATGGCCTTCTCGTTCTCCATCCCGGCGTAGCGGGAGAAGTCGAGGGGCTTCCCGAAGCGGATCACCACGGGGTGGAGGCTCGGGATCTTCTGACCCGGTGGCTGTGCCTCGAAGGTGCCGATCATGGCGCAGGGGATGACCGGAACCCCGGCCTTGAGCGCCATCACCGCGACGCCGACCTTGCCCTTGTAGAGGCGGCCGTCGTGCGAACGCGTCCCCTCCGGGTAGATGCCGAGCAGCTCGTCCCTGCGCAGCACGCCGAGTCCCTCGCGGATCGCGGCCTGGCCCGCGTCCTTGCCGGAGCGGTCCACCGGGATCTGCCCGGCGCTGCGGAAGAAGGCGGCCGTCAGCCGCCCCTTGATACCGGGCCCCGTGAAGTACTCGGCCTTCGCCAGGAAGGTGATCCGCCGCTTCAGGATCGCGGGCATCAGGAAGTGGTCCGAGAACGAGAGATGGTTGCCGGCCACGATGGCGGCGCCCGACGCCGGTATGTGCTCAAGGCCCTCGATCCGGGGCCGGAACACCAGCCTCAACAGTGGACCCAGAAGCACATACTTGAGCACGTAGTAGAACACGGTATCTCTCCAACTCCACCGGGACGGCTCTGGGGCCGGGTTCTTCCATACTTGGTCATCTCTGAGGATGCTCTACTGGCCACGCGGGGGATAGGGGCCCTCGTGACGCACGTCAGACGCCGCGTGCCCGGTGGCGGCGTACCGCGTCGCGGTTGGCGCAGCGTGGGGAGCAGTACCGCTGGCGTCCGGTGCGGGAGGTGTCGGCGAAGATCGTGGTGCACTCGCTCACGGCGCAGCGTCCGAGGCGGTGCATGCCCCGTCCGGTCAGGTGTAGTGCGGTACCCACGGCGATGAGTGAGAACAGTACGGAGCCGAGTGCCTGCCGGTCGTCGCGGAAGTGCAGGTGCCAGCCGCTGCCGGCGTGGTCGGTCATCCGCGGGTGGGCGGCGGCCGCCCCCAGCATCCGGTTGAGCAGCTCGGCGCGTTCGTGTTCGTCGGTGGCATCGACGACCTTCTCCCACGCCGCCAGCGCGTCCTGGGTGCGGTCGAGGTCTTGGAGGGTGACCGGGTTCTCCAGCACCAGCCCGGCGGCGCGGCAGCGGTCCGCGAGCTCCTCGGCGCCGGCCGGGCGCCGGTTGGCCAGATCGGCGGCCAGGTTCACGGCATCCTCGCCGTAAGGGTTGAGGTGCATAAGGCTATTACATCAGTCTGGTCGGCATGGGACAACGCGAAGGAAACGGGTCGGCCGTGCGGCAGGCGGTGGAGTACGACCTGGTGGAGCTCGTACGTCTGCGGGCCCTGCTGTTCGAGAACCTCGGCGGTCACTTCTTCGACCCCGCGGCGGCGGACGACGACTGGCTGGACGCCCTGGCCGTGGTGCTGAAGGAACAGCTGACCGCGGATGCCGTGCGGATCCTCGTGGTGGACGGTGACGGCGACGGCGACGGCGACGGCGACCGTGGCCTGGCCGCCTGTGGGATCGCCACGATCGAGCAGCGGTTGCCCGGCCCGCACCTGCGCAACGGCCGGATCGGGCACGTGATCGGCGTGATCACCGACCCGTCGTACCGGCGCCGCGGGCACAGCCGCTCGATCATGCGGGGCCTGCTCGACTGGTTCGGGGAACGTGAGGTCGCCCGAGTGGACCTGTACGCCTCTACCGAGGGCGAACCGCTGTACCGCGAACTCGGCTTCACCAACCACCCCGACCCCGCGCTGTACTGGCGGCCGTGAGCCACCGGCCTCCATGGGGGCGCGGGGCTTGTGGTGTGGTGGGTCACCGGCGGGGCGGGGGAGCGGGGGGGGGGGAGACCCGGCCCCCCCGGACGGCGGAGGGCGCGGACAGCGCCCGGGGGGGCGGGCCGGGAGAGCGCTGGGCGTGCTCTCCCGGCCCGCCGTACGGGCTCAGGACGCGGACAGCTCCGTGCGGACCGTCCGGGCCGCGGTGACCAGGTTCTCCAGCGAGGCGCGGGTCTCGGGCCAGGCGCGGGTCTTCAGGCCGCAGTCGGGGTTGACCCACAGCCGCTCGGCGGGGATGGCCTCAAGCCCCTTGCGCAGCAGCGCCGCCGCCTCGTCCGCGCCGGGTACACGCGGGGAGTGGATGTCGTACACGCCGGGTCCGGCCTCGCGCGGGTAGCCGTGTTCGGCGAGTTCGCGGGCGACCTGCATGTGGGAGCGGGCGGCCTCGAGGCTGATGACGTCGGCGTCGAGATCGTCGATGGCCTGGACGATGTCGCCGAACTCGGCGTAGCACATGTGGGTGTGGATCTGGGTGTCCGGGCGTACGCCCGCGGTGGTGAGGCGGAACGCCTCGGTGGCCCACGCCAGATACTCCGGACGGTCGCCGGCGCGCAGTGGCAGGGTCTCGCGCAGCGCGGGTTCGTCCACCTGGATGACCGAAGTCCCGGCCGCCTCAAGGTCGTTCACCTCGTCGCGCAGGGCGAGGGCGACCTGTCGGGCGGTGTCGGCGAGGGGCTGGTCGTCGCGGACGAAGGACCAGGCGAGCATGGTGACAGGGCCGGTGAGCATGCCCTTGACCGGCTTGGTGGTGAGGGACTGGGCGTACGTCGTCCAGCGCACGGTCATCGGTTCCGGGCGGGAGATGTCGCCGGCCAGGATCGGCGGGCGTACGCAACGGGTGCCGTAGGACTGGACCCAGCCGTGCTGTGTGGCGAGGCAGCCGGTGAGCTGTTCGGCGAAGTACTGGACCATGTCGTTGCGTTCGGCCTCGCCGTGCACGAGGACGTCGAGGCCGGTCTTCTCCTGGAAGGAGATCACTTCGCCGATCTCGGCCCTGATGCGCTCCTCGTACCCGGCGGCGTCGATCCGTCCCGCGCGCAAGTCGGCCCGCGCGGTGCGCAGTTCGGTGGTCTGGGGGAAGGAGCCGATGGTGGTGGTCGGCAGCAGGGGCAGACGCAGGTGGGTGCGCTGGGCGGCGGCCCGTTCGGGGTAGGGCTGGGAGCGGTGGGCGTCGGCGTCCGTGACGGCGGCGGTGCGGACGCGTACCGCCGGGTCGTGGGTGAGCGCCGAGCCGGCGCGGGAGGCCAGGTCGGCGCGGTTGGCGGCGAGTTCGGCCGCGATGGTGTCGGTGCCGCCCCCGAGGCCCTTGGCGAGGGTGACGATCTCGGCGGTCTTCTGGCGGGCGAAGGCGAGCCAGCGCAGGATCTGCGGCTCGATGTCGCGTTCGGCGGTGGCGTCGAGCGGGACGTGCAGCAGCGAGCAGGAGGCGGCCACGTCGACCCGGTCGGCGAGTCCGAGCAGGGTGCCGAGGGTGGTGAGGGACTTCTCCAGGTCGTTGACCCAGATGTTGCGCCCGTTGACGACACCGGCGATCAGACGCTTGCCGGGCAGTCCGCCCACGGCGGCGAGCGCGTCCAGGTTGGCGGCGGCGGCCTCGGTGAAGTCGAGTGCCAGGCCCTCCACCGGAGCCTTGGCGAGCACGGGCAGCGCGTCACCGAGCCGGTCGAAGTACGAGGCGGCCAACAGCTTCGGGCGCTCGGTGAGCCCTCCCAGGTCGCGGTAGGCGCGCGCGGCGGCGTTCAGCTCGGCGGGCGTACGGTCCTGGACCAGGGCCGGTTCGTCGAGTTGCACCCACTCGGCGCCGGCCGTGCGCAGGTCGGCGAGGACTTCGGCGTACACGGGCAGCAGTCGGTCGAGGAGCGTCAGCGGGTCGAAGTCCGCGGCGACGCCCGGCGCGGGCTTGGCGAGCAGCAGGTAGGTGACGGGGCCGACGAGAACGGGGCGGGCGGTGAGGCCGAGGGCGAGGGCTTGGCCCAACTCGGCGACCTGCTTGGCGGAGTCGGCCGTGAAGACGGTGTTCGGACCCAACTCGGGCACCAGGTAGTGGTAGTTGGTGTCGAACCACTTCGTCATCTCTAGCGGCGCCGCGTCCTGGGTGCCGCGCGCCATCGCGAAGTAGCCGTCCAACGCGTTGGCCTCGACGGCGGCGCGATGGCGTTCGGGGATCGCGCCGACCATGACGCTGGTGTCCAGGACGTGGTCGTAGTACGAGAAGTCGCCGGTGGGTACCTCGTGGATGCCGGCCTCGGCCAGCTGCCGCCAGTTGGTGCGGCACAGTTCGGTGGCGGTGGCCCGGAGGGCATCGGCGTCGACGCGGCCCTTCCAGTAGCCCTCGATCGCCTTCTTCAGCTCCCGGTTCTGGCCCTGGCGGGGGTAGCCGTACACGGTGGCCCGTGCTGCCGCGGCTGCGGACTTCGCTGTCACGGAAATCTCCTTCGCGAGATATCTCCCTGGGATCCCGGGACGGGAGGAGGGCGCGAAGGGGTGACGAACCGGACGGAAACAACCTGACGCGGCACTGCGCGGTCGTCCGTCCGATATGTACGCCGACCCGCCCACGAGGTCACCGGGATGTCCGCGCACGAGGGGTCGCGCGCGGGCAATGGGCAGGTCTTCGGACTCGCGGGCACGTCCTCCGTACGGAGGACACCTAGTGACCGTCGCTTCCCAGGTCCTGTTCACCGGACCCAGTGCGTATGACGGCGGTCGTTCCCACTCACCGCTGCGGGGCAGTCCCGGATTCCCACCGGGTTCCCTCTTGCGACGCATCCCGCCTGGCGGACGGGGCGAACCAGTTGCACAGACCAGCCTATGGGGCACTCACCCGGCGCGGCGGATCAGGTCCGGCATCCGGACGGTGAGCCGGGACACGCGGTCCGGGTCCCTCGGCCCGGGCGCCAGGATGCTCACGCACGGGGTTGAAGAAGTGCCAGGCCGAGGACGTGGTCGGCGCGGTGGGTCGCCATGCCGAGGCGCATGACGGGCAGGGAGGAGGTGTTGCTCGCCAGGACCGCGTCCGGAGCCTCGACGATCTTGTCCGGTGCGGTGAAGATCTCGGTCTTCGCCTCGGCTTTCTCCACGACGGCCTCGACGACGAGCTGCCGGTCGGCCAGGTCTTCGAGGCTGCCGGAGAAGGTCGACGTCCGGCGAAGGCGCCGGCGAGTCGGCCGACGAAGTCCAGGGCGGCGGGGGTGAGGATCTCGTCGTGGCGGTCGTCCGGTGCCGCGAGGACGCGGACGTGGCGGGTCGGTGCGCTGGTGGACATCAGGTTCTCCTGGTCGGGGGAGCGGAGCGGGAGCCGGGCGGGGACGGTCGCCCGGCTCCCGCTCGGTCAGGGGCCGGTACGCACGGGCGACCGCGGTCGGTCTAGTGGAACTGCTCCTCATCCGTGGACCCGGCCAGTGCGGTGGTGGAGGAGGCCGGGTTGACGGCGGTGGAGACGAGGTCGAAGTAGCCGGTACCGACCTCGCGTTGGTGCCTGACGGCGGTGAAGCCGTGCTTCTGCGCGGCGAACTCCCGCTCCTGGAGATCGACATAGGCGGTCATTTCCGTGATCGGCGTAGCGACGCGACAGGTCGAACATGCCGTGGTTGAGGGAGTGGAACCCGGCCAGCGTGATGAACTGGAAGCGATAGCCCATCGCCCCCAACTCCCGCTGGAACTTGGCGATCTGGTCGTCGTCCAGAGCGGCCTTCCAGTTGAAGGACGGCGAGCAGTTGTAGGCGAGCATCCGGCCCGGATACCGGGCGTGGACGGCCTCGGCGAACTCGCGGGCCTGTGCCAGGTCGGGAGTGCCGGTCTCGACCCAGATCAGGTCGGCGTACGGGGCGTAGGCGAGGCCGCGGGCGATGACCGGCGCCATCCCGCCCCGCACGCGGTAGAAGCCCTCCGGCATGCGCTCGCCGGTGACGAACTCGGCGTCGCGCTCATCCACATCGCTGGTGAGCAGAGTGGCGGCCAGCGCGTCGGTGCGCGCGATGACGAGTGTCGGCACGTCGGCGATGTCGGCCGCGAGCCGGACCGCGTTGAGGGTGCGGATGTGCTGCGAGGTGGGCACGAGGACCTTGCTGTTCCTGGAGGGAGTCGCCCGGGCCTCCGCAGAGCTGGGGATCACCCCGATGGCGCCGGGCACGCTGATCGGCGTGGCGGCACTGGACGTCCCGGACCATCTGGTGGAGGTCGAAGCCACCGCGGTCATCGACTGATCAGCCCCTGAACAGCGCCGTATGCTCCATATGGATGGCGGAATCGAGGTTCTGCGGCTGCCGGCCGGCCGGATCCAGGCTCACCCGGTCCATAGCCGCACAAGGTCCGGGGCCGACCGGTCCAGGAGCGAAACCATGGAGAGGTTGCCCGTCATGACCGAGCCCGAGCTGTCTGCGTTGCGGGAACGCGCCGAGCGCGGCGATGCCTCCGCGACCGACGAGCTGATCGAACTCGCCACCGAACTCGGCGATCTGAACGAACTGCGCCGCCTCGCGGATGCGGGCAACCCCACCGCGACCGACGAGCTCATCCAACTCGCCGCAGAACAAGGCGACCTCGAAGAACTGCGCAGCCTCTCGGACCGCGGCAACGCCACGGCCACCGACCAGCTGATCGAACTCGCCACCGAGCAGGACAACATGGACGAGCTGCGACGCCTCGCCGACCGGGGCAACACGACAGCGGCCGAGCAACTCGCGGAGCTCACCGCCGAGTGATCGCCTGACTGCGCTCCTCAACGGGTCGATGGCAGAGCGGCGCGGGCGCCTGCCCGGTGTTCGGGGGCAGGCGCCCGTCGGCGGTGCGGCCGGGCGATGGGAGCGCGGCGTGCCCACCAAGGCGCCGGCAGCTGCCGGCGCCCGTGTCAGACCCCCTGTGTCAGCACCTTCTCCAAGGCGCCCAGGGCGGACTGGAGTTCCTCGCCGGTGATGGTCAGCGGCGGGGCCAGTCGGATCGTCGATCCGTGGGTGTCCTTGACCAGAACTCCCTCGCGCATCAGGCCCTCGCTGATCTCGCGCCCGGTGCCGATGGCCGGGTCGATGTCGACGCCCGCCCACAGCCCGCGGGAGCGGAAGCCCTCCACGCCCCGGCCCACGAGCGCCGTCAGACCGCCCCGCAGGACCACGCCCAACTCGGCCGCCCTGCTCTGGTATTCACCGGTCTCCAGGAGTCCGACGACCGCGGAGCCGACCGCCGCGGCCAGCGGATTGCCGCCGAAGGTCGAGCCGTGCTCACCGGGCCGCAGCACCCCGAGCACGTCCCGGCGGCCGACCACCGCCGACACCGGCACGATGCCGCCGCCGAGTGCCTTGCCCAGGAGGAGCAGGTCGGGGACGACCTCCTCGTGTTCCACGGCGAGCGTGGTGCCGGTGCGGCCCAGGCCGGACTGGATCTCGTCCGCGATGAACAGACACCCGGCGCGCCGGGTCAGCTCCCGGACACCGGTCAGGTAACCGTCGTCCGGGATGACGACGCCCGCCTCGCCCTGGATGGGCTCGATCAGCACGGCCGCGGTCGTCTCGTCGACGGCCGCTTCCAGCGCGGCGAGGTCGTTGTACGGGACGACGCGGAAGCCCGGGGTGAAGGGCCCGAAGCCGGCGCGGGCCGTCTCGTCCGTCGAGAAGCTCACGATCGTCGTCGTACGGCCGTGGAAGTTGTCCGCGGCCACCACGATCGTCGCCCGGTCCGGTGCGACGCCCTTCACCTCGTACGCCCACTTTCGGGCCACCTTGATGGCGCTCTCCACCGCCTCCGCGCCCGTGTTCATCGGCAGGACCATGTCCTGGCCGGTCAACTCGGCCAGCGACTCGGCGAACTGGGCCAGCCGGTCGTTGTGGAAGGCGCGCGAGGTGAGCGTCAGCCGGTCCAGCTGACGGTGGGCCGCGTCGATCAGCACCGGGTTGCGGTGACCGAAGTTGAGGGCCGAGTAGCCCGCCAGCATGTCGAGGTAGCGGCGCCCCTCGACGTCCTCGACCCAGGTGCCCTCGGCGTGGGCGACGACCACGGGAAGCGGGTGGTAGTTGTGCGCGAGGACGGGCTCCTCGGCGCGGATCAGGTCGGCGGAGGAGCGCGGACCGGCGGCGGAGGACGCGAGGGTACGGGCGGGAGCGGTCATGAGCGGATCTCCTGGGTGCAGCACTTGATGCCACCGCCGGCCTTGTGGAACTCGGAGAGGTCGACGGGGACGGGGACGTAGTCGTGGCGGGCGAGCCGGTCGGCGAGGGCCTCGGCGCGCGGCGCGATGAAGACGTGACGGCCGTCGGAGACGGAGTTCAGGCCGAAGGTGTACGCGTCCTCACGGGTCGCGAGCACCGCGTCCGGGAAGAGCCGGGCCAGAACCTCGCGACTGCCGGGCGAGAACGCCTCCGGGTAGTACGCGATGTTCGCCTCGGGCCCGTCGTCCAGGACGAAGAGCGCCGTGTCCAGATGGTAGAAGCGCGGGTCCACCAGTTGGAGGCTGACCACCGGGACGCCGAAGAACTCCTGCACCTCGCGGTGCGCCTCGGGGGTCGTCCGGAATCCGGTGCCGGCCAGTACGTACCGGCCCACCGGGACGAGGTCGCCCTCGCCCTCACAGACGGATTCGGGACGGTAGACGTCGAAACCGGCCGCCTTGAACCAGGTCTCGTACGCGGTGGACTCGGGGCGGCGCTGCGGCGCGTGGAAGTACGAGCCGAAGACCCGGCCAGCCAGGACGAGCGCGGAGTTCGCCGCGAACACCATGTCCGGGAGATCCGCCACGGGCTCCACGGTGTCCACGGTGTGGCCGTGGGCCCGGTAGGCGCTGATCAGCGCCGCCCACTGGGCACGGGCCAGATCGACGTCCACTTGGGCGTCGGGATGCATCCAGGGATTGATCGCGTACTGCACGGCGAAGTGTCTGGGTTCACAGACGAGAAA
Source organism: Streptomyces sp. NPDC058086 (assembly GCF_042885015.1). Lineage (NCBI taxonomy): Bacteria > Bacillati > Actinomycetota > Actinomycetes > Kitasatosporales > Streptomycetaceae > Streptomyces > Streptomyces sp. NPDC058086. The sequence continues at coordinate 71,990 of NZ_JBHVST010000022.1, forward strand.
GCGCCGAGGGCGCGGCACACGGCTGTCAGGCACAGAGAGGTTCCTCCGCTTCCTGCGGTGTCGACGGGGGGTGCCTCCAAGGTAGGAAACGGGGGATACGGCCGACAAGCGACAAGAGCTGCGTGTGTGCGCAGCATCGCTGCGTAATCACTCAGGTCAACGCAGGTTTGATGCGTCCTGCGCATCCTGTGGAGCCGCGTGGGTGGCGCCCGCCTCCGGGGCCTCCGGCAACAGATGCGACAGCACCATGTAGCTGATCGTCTTCCGGATGAAGGGCTCGGTGCGAATCCGCTCCAGCACCTCCTCGAAGTGGTCCACGTCCGTGGCGCGCACATGGAGCAGCGCGTCCGCGCCGCCCGTCACGGTCATGGCCGCGGTGATCTCCGGATGGTTGCGGACCACCTCCGCGAGCCGTCGGGGCGGCGCCGCGCCCTCGCAGTACACCTCGACGTACGCCTCCGTGCGCCAGCCGAGCGCCGTCGGCTTCACCGTGGCCGTGAACCCGGTGATCACACCGGTCTCGCGGAGCCGGTCGACACGGCGCTTGACCGCGGTGGCCGACAGTCCGATCGCCGTGCCGATCTCGGCGAAGCTCGTCCGGGCGTTGGCCATCAGGGCCGTGATGATCTTGCGGTCGAGTTCGTCGAACATCGCGGGCTTGCTGTTCATGGCGGCACTGTATCCAGCGACAACGTCCACGCAACCAGCGATAACGTCCGCATGTCCGGCGACGACGGCCACGTCCCGCACATGTCCAGGCATGCCGATCGCTCCTACACTCCACTCTCATGCTGCGCGCGCTCGCCGTCGACGACGAACAACCGTCCCTGGAGGAACTCCTCTACCTCCTGAACACCGATCCCCGGATCTCCAGCGCAGAGGGCGCGAGCGACGCGACCGAGGCGCTGCGCCGGATCAACCGGGCCCTGGAATCCGGACCCGACGGGCCCGAAGCCATCGATGTCGTCTTCCTCGACATCCATATGCCCGGACTCGACGGACTCGACCTCGCCCGGCTGCTCACTGGCTTCGCCTCGCCGCCGCTCGTCGTGTTCGTCACCGCCCACGAGGGCTTCGCCGTCCAGGCCTTCGACCTCAAGGCCGTCGACTACGTCCTCAAGCCGGTACGGCGGGAGCGGCTGGCCGAAGCCGTCCGGCGGGCCGCCCAACTCCAGGACGCCGCACCGCGGATACCCGTCCACGAGCCCGACCCGGACCACATATCCGTCGAACTCGGCGGCGTCACCCGCTTCGTGGCCGTCGAGGACATCACCCACGTCGAAGCGCACGGCGACTACGCACGCCTGCACACCGCCCAGGGCAGCCATCTCGTCCGCATCCCGCTCTCCACCCTGGAGGAACGCTGGCGTTCACGCGGCTTCGTCCGCATCCACCGGCGCCATCTCGTCGCCCTGCGCCACATCGGCGAACTCCGCCTGGACGCGGGCACCGTGAGCGTCCTCGTCGACTCCGTCGAACTCCAGGTCAGCCGTCGGCACGCCCGCGAACTGCGCGATCTGCTGATGCGCCGGACCACGAGCTGAGAGGGGAAACGGCGTGCCGCAGGAGCCGACCGAACGCCGGGTGGTCGTCACGGGAGTGCCCCGGCGCACCCGCCGCACCTCCGGCTACTACCGGCCCAGGACCGAGATCGACGAACAGACCACGCTCGGCCACACTTACGTCCGCTCCCTGATGCGCAGTCAACTCCGCGCGGCGCTGGTGGTGTTCGCCGTGCTCGTCCTGCTGGTCGGGCCGCTTCCCCTGGTCTTCGCCGCGATGCCGGACGGCGCGAGCCTGGAGTGGGCCGTGCTCGGCTTCTGCGTCTACCCGCCCCTGGTCCTGCTCGCCCGCTGGTACGTGCGGCGCGCGGAGCGCAACGAGAAGGACTTCGTGCGCCTGGTCGAAGACCGCTGAGCCGAGAACGAGGACCGCTGAGTAATGGACGATGACTGTTGAGCCGTGAATGAGGACCGCTGAGCCGTGAATCAGAACTACGCCGTCCCCGCCGTCGCCCTCGTCGTCGTGGCGACCGTCCTGGTCGGCGCGTTCGGCCTGCGCATCTCCCGGACCACCTCCGACTTCTACGTCGCCTCACGCACCGTGGGCCCCCGGCTCAACGCGGCCGCGATCAGCGGCGAGTACCTCTCCGCCGCCTCCTTCCTCGGCATCGCGGGCCTCGTCCTCGTCCAGGGCCCCGACATGCTCTGGTACCCCGTCGGCTACACGGCCGGCTATCTCGTACTGCTCCTGTTCGTCGCGGCCCCGCTGCGCCGCTCCGGCGCGTACACCCTGCCCGACTTCGCGGAGGCACGCCTCGGCTCACCGGCCGTGCGACGCCTCGCCGGTGCCTTCGTGGTCGGGGTCGGCTGGCTGTACCTGCTGCCCCAACTACAGGGCGCCGGGCTGACGTTGGCCGTCCTGACCGACGCGCCCGACTGGTTCGGCGGGGTGCTCGTCGCGGTCGTCGTGGTCGCCACCGTCGCCGCCGGAGGCATGCGCAGCATCACCTTCGTGCAGGCCTTCCAGTACTGGCTCAAACTCACCGCCCTGCTGGTCCCCGCACTCTTCCTGGTCCTCGCCTGGCAGGCCGACGGCGCCCCGCGCCAGGCCTTCTCCGAACCCGCGACCTTCCGCGAGCAGCGCGTCGTCCGCGTCGACGACAGCCTCGACCTGAAGCTCTCGGACCCACTGGGCGTCACGGCCACCGGCACGGTCGACGGCCACCGCCACGACGGCGAGCGGCTCCGACTCCCCGCGGGCGTCCACCACATCGAGCGCGGCACCCGGCTGACCTTCGCCAAGGGCGACCTCGTCCCGGCCGCCGACCGGGGCAGCAACGGCGGCATGTCGACCTCGCTGGCGGCGGGCCGCGAGGAACGCCCGCTGTACGCCACGTACGGACTGATCCTCGCCACCTTCCTCGGCACGATGGGACTGCCGCACGTCGTCGTCCGCTTCTACACCAGCCCGCACGGCGTCGCAGCGCGCCGCACCACGGTCGCCGTCCTCGGCCTGATCGGCGCGTTCTACCTGCTGCCGCCCGTCTACGGGGCGCTCGGCCGCCTGTACGCCCCCGAACTGAGCCTCACCGGGAACGCCGACGCCGCCGTCCTGCTGCTGCCCGACCGCGTGATCGGCGGGCTCGGCGCGGATCTCCTGGGAGCGCTGGTGGCGGGCGGGGCCTTCGCGGCGTTCCTGTCGACCGCGTCCGGACTGACCATGGCGGTGGCCGGGGTGCTCACCCAGGACGTGCTGCCCTCGCGCGGTGTACGCCACTTCCGGCTGGGCACCGTACTCGCCATGGTGGTGCCGCTCGTGGCGAGCGTGATCGTCGGCGGACTGCCGGTCGCCGACGCCGTCGGACTCGCCTTCGCCGTGTCCGCGTCCTCCTTCTGCCCGCTGCTCGTCCTCGGTATCTGGTGGCGGCGGCTGACCCCGCCGGGCGCGGCCGCCGGAATGCTCGTCGGCGGCGGCGCGGCCTTCGTCGCCGTCGCGGCGACCATGGCGGGCTACCCGGGCTCGGGCGCGCTGCACGCACTGCTCGCCTGGCCCGCGCTCTGGTCGGTGCCGCTCGGGTTCCTCACCATGATCCTGGTGTCGCTGGCCACGGCCGGACGGGTGCCCGCCGGGACGGCGGCGATCCTGGCCCGGTTCCACCTGCCGGAAGAACTGGCCGGAGGAGACAGGCGCGCGGACGCCGACGCACGCGGGGCGGTGACGGCGTGAGCGGATCGTCGAGCGGGGCGGTGACGGCGTGAGCGGATCGTCGAGCGGGGCGGTGACGGCGTGAGCGGATTCCTGGCGGGTCTGTGCGTCGCCGTGCTCCCGCTGCTCGCCGCCGGGTTCTGGCTCGGCAGGCGCACCGCGCGGCCCGAGAACCTCGGCGGCCTCGGCACCCCCGTCGAACACGCCACCTTCGAGACCCTGCACACCGCCTCGCTGGCCGCGCCCCCACTGCGCGCGGGTCTCACCGGGGAGACCGCCCGCAAGTCCGCCCGCCGACTGCGCACCCTGCTCGGCACGGACGCCCTGTGCCTCACCGACCAGGACACCGTCCTCGCCTGGGACGGCCTGGGGGAGCACCACCGCACCGAGATCATGGAACGGCTCGGCGGCCCCCTGGAGACCGGCCGCGGCGAGGCCTTCCGGCTGAGGTGCGACGAGCCCGACTGCTCCCTGCGCTGGGCCGTCGTCGCACCGCTCACCGTCGACGACCGCGTCCACGGAGCGCTCGTCGCCTGCGCGCCCCGCGAGTCCGCCGTCCTCGTCCGGGCCGCGGGCGAGGTCGCCCGCTGGGTCTCCGTGCAACTGGAACTCGCCGACCTCGACCAGTCCCGCACCCGTCTGATCGAGGCCGAGATCAAGGCCCTGCGCGCCCAGATATCCCCGCACTTCATCTTCAACTCGCTCGCGGTGATCGCCTCGTTCGTCCGCACCGACCCCGAGCGCGCCCGCGAACTGCTCCTGGAATTCGCCGACTTCACCCGCTACTCGTTCCGCAGGCACGGCGACTTCACCACCCTCGCCGACGAACTGCACGCCATCGACCACTACTTGGCACTGGTCAGAGCCCGCTTCGGCGACCGTCTCTCGGTCACCCTGCAGATCGCCCCCGAGGTACTGCCGGTCGCGCTGCCCTTCCTGTGCCTCCAACCGCTCGTGGAGAACGCCGTCAAACACGGACTGGAGGGCAAGACCGACAAGAGCCACATCAGCATCACCGCCCAGGACGCGGGCGCCGAGGCGCTGGTCGTGATCGAGGACAACGGCACCGGAATGGACCCCGACCGGCTGCGGCGCATCCTCGCCGGGGAGGTGAGCCCCTCCGGCGGCATCGGACTGTCCAACGTCGACGACCGGCTCCGCCAGGTGTACGGGGACGAGTACGGCCTCGTCATCGAGACCGCCGTGGGAGCGGGCATGAAGATCACCGCCCGGCTGCCGAAGTACCAGCCGGGGGTGCACTCGGCGGGACCGCTGCCCAGGGAGTGACAGTGACCCGCGCGCGTCAGGCGCCCCGCGAGGCCACCATCCCGATCGTGAGCAGACCGAGCACCACCCAGCCGAACCACAGCCAGCCGTTGCTGCCGAGCGCCACCGTGTAGGCCGTCACCATGACGAGTCCGCCGACGGTGAGCACCCCCATCGCCTTCGTCGAACCGGGCATCGCACTACACCCTTCTCCCGGCGGGGTCCGCGACGCGGGCCGTGGCCTGCGCCCATTTTCACCCGAAGGGACGAGGTTCGCCAGGGCCGGGTGGGCTACTCGCCTCCGTGCATGAGGGCCTTGTCCAGACGCTCGATGCTGCAGACCACCAGGTAGTACCCCTTCCTCCACAGTCCTGTGCTGCGCAGGCCATGACTCACATAGGTGTCGGCGGGATAGCCGAGTTGCTGCGGCGGGGCGTCGGCCATGCACCGCGCGTTCGCCTGCTCATCGGCCTCCTTCTTGGGCGTCAGGGTGGCGAGGTGCGTGATCCGCAAGACCTGGCCCACATGGTCCTTGTCGCAGGAGACGAGCTCGTAGTGGGTGTATTCGCTCGCGTCCCCGCGGGCATGGCCGAGGCAGTCGCCCTGCTGCATCTGGGTCGCGTCCTCGAACACCATCCCGTACGGGCGGAGGCCACCGAGCCTGCCGTACACCGGACCGTGCTTCCCGACCAGCAGGCATGCGACGTTCCCGCCGGTGGCGTCGAAGCCCTCGCGGGTGGGCACCACGGCCAGGCTCTGGACGTGCCAGGCGAGTTTGTCGGCGGTCGCCTTCGTCCGCTCCGCGCACTGATCCGCTCCGTCGCTGCCGGCCTCCTCGAAGGAGCGGGCCTTGTACAGCTCCATCACCTGCCCGTCGGGGCGCAGCGCTCCGCAGCTCGGATCGAGTTGCAGACGCGGGGTACCCGAGGACGGTGCGGGGGACGGGTCGCTCAGTACGCAGTCGCCTTTCTTGAGGGGTGCGGACAGCCCGACCTGGGCGCCGTACGGGGCTACGGGCGCCTGCGTCCTGCCGTACCGGGCCATGCCCCAGAGCACTCCCGCCGTCAGCGACAGCGCGAGAAGCAGCGCCGCGCCCACCTGGAGAAGCAGCGTCCGCTTGCGGCGCCGCCCACCGGGATCCGGGGCGGGTGCGGCGGGTCCCATATAACCGGGCGGACCGAAAGCGGCGCCGGGCTGCGGGGGCTGCGGGGTCGGCGGACCGAAACCCTGGCCCGGGCGAGGGGCGTACGCGGCCGGGGCACCGGCACGGCTGCCGGCTGCCTGCGCCATGGGTGCGTACGCCGCGTGGTGCGCAGGGGCGGTAAAGGCCTGGGCAGTGGGGACGTACGAACCCGGCGCCGCGAAACCCTGGTCCCGGTCCTGTCCCACCGAGCTCTGCTCCCGGCCGGGGGCGGCCGGCCCCGGATCCCGGGCGGGCGGGGCCAGGCCCTGGCCCCGGGCGGGGGACGGGCTCTGGCCCCGGGCGGGGGACGGGCTCTGGTCGTGTGCGGGCGGCGCGTAGTCGTGGTCCCGGGACAGGCCGCCGGGGGTCCGTCCCGGTGGCGCCGGACCCCCGGGACCGTCGGACGTGACGAGTCCCGCCCACGCCGGCTGCGAGCCGGTGTCGACCTGGGTCGGCGGATGGGGCTCGGGCAGGATGATCCGGGCCAGGGCGGCCGCCGTCCGCTCCGCGGAGATGCGCAGGGCGGGGTCCTTGACCAGCAGCGCGTCGATGATCGGCCCCAGCGCGCCGGCTCGCCGGGACGGCGGCGCCTCCTCCGCGACCACCGCGGCGAGCGCTCCGAGGTGGCTGTCGCGGTCGAAGGGGCCGTGGCCCTCCACACCGAAGTACAGGGTGCAGCCCAGCGAGAACAGGTCGGACGCCGCGGTCGGCTGCCCGCCCTGCGCCCGCTCCGGTGCCAGATAGCCGGCCGTGCCGACCAGGACGGAGGTACGGGTCCAGCGGGTCTCGGGGGAGTCCGGCTGGACCGAGACGCCGTAGTCGGTGAGGAGGATGCGCGCGCCGGGGGTGCCCGCGCGGTCCGGGGCGAGCAGGATGTTGGCCGGTTTGACATCCCGGTGCATGATGCCGCGCTCGTGCCCGGCGGTCAGCGCGTCCAGCACCGCGAGGCCGACGCGGGCGCACTCGTCGGGGGCCAGCGGGCCGCGCCGGGCGAGCCAGGCCCGCAGGTCCTCCGCGCCCGCCACGTACTCCATCACGATCCACGGCAGGCCGTCGTGCTCCAGGACGTCGTGGACCGTCACCACGTGCGGATGGCCACGCAGCACCGCCGCGTGCCGGGCCTCGGCGCGGGCACGCGCGATCCGCGACTCGTGCTCCTCACTCCCTTCCCGGACATCGCGGAACCTGATCTCCTTGAGCGCCACGTCACAGTCGAGCCGCTGGTCGTGGGCGAGCCAGACATGGCCCATCCCGCCGGAGCCGACCTGCTTCAGAAGCACATACCGGCCGTTGATGATCCGGCCCACTCCCGACTGCGCTGATCCTGCTGTCATCCGGTTGCCCCCGGGTTCTGCGTTGCCGTACGCGGGTCAGACCGCGCTCTCGGTGGGCGCACCGGGCGCGGAGTCGCTCGTACCCGGGTCGACCGGGGCGGGCGGTGTGCTCGACACGGGCTTACTCGTCGGCGGCGCGCTGCTGACGGTGGGTTTGGTCGAGGTCGGTTCGTGCGAGGTCGGTTCGGTCGTCGGCACGGTCGGGGCGGTGGCCGAGGGGGTGGTCGGGGCACTGCTCGTCGGTGCGCCGGTCGGAGAGGCGTGCGACGGGGTCGACGTCGTGCCGCCGCCCGTGCCGCCGCTCGTGTCTGTTGGGGTGTCTGTGGGCGTGGCGGGTTTCGTGGGGGTGGAGGTGGCGGTGTCCGTAGGGCCACCCGACCCGGTGCCGCTGTCGGACGGCGAGGCGCTGCCGGACGACGCGCCGCCGGACGAGGGGCCGCCGGACGAGGGGCCGGACGATCCCCCGGACGGTGTCGGCGGGGTCGTCCCGGGATCCGAGCCCGTTCCGTTCGTGCCGTTCGTGCCGTTCGTGCCGCCCGTGCTCGTGCCGGAATCCGATGGCGTGTCCGGGCCACCGCCGCTCTCGGACGGGCTGTCGGACCGCGCCGACAGGACGACCGACGTGCCCCAGGCGACCTGGCTGCCCTCGGTCGGCCGGGACGCCGTCACCTGGGCGTCGTCGGCCGGCAGGGTGTCACCGGCGTACGACATTCCCAGCCCCGTGTCGGTCAGCCGCCGGGTCGCTTCGGCGAAGGTCATGCCGGTGACAGGTGGCACGGCGTGCTTCTGCCCGGTGTTGAAGGACTTGTCCTGGCTGCCGTCGCTGCCCACTGGGCGGGCGATCCCCCGGTCGGGGTTGTGCACGTCGACGAGCTGGAGCTTGTGGATCTCCTGCGCCCCGGGCGGCGGCTCGACCACCACGACGTGGTCCTGCCGGTAGTCGGCCCACTTCTTGTTGCCGTCCTCGAACCGCACGTCGGTCTTCGAGGCCTTTCCCTCGAAGGGGAGCAGCGGATTGCCGCAGGAGCACTTCACCGCGGGCAGTCCCTGTTGGTCGACCAGAATAGCGATTCCGGCCTGCAGCAGCGCGGCGTACGAAACCGCCTTGCCGTTCTTGTAGTCGTGATTCGTCACGAGAGTGTCGTGACGCAGTACGACGGGTGTGAGTTGATCGATATAACTCGGGATCTGATCGGTGCTTATATGCAGGACCCGCGCCCATTCCTGGGCCTTCGCCGAGTTCTTGGGGTCGGTGAGGAATTTCTTCAACTTCGCCACGGCGCAGGTGCCGGGTTTCGTGCTGCCGCCCCACACGCCGGTGCCCGGGCCGGTGCCGGTGCCTGGGGCGGTACTGGGTGCGGGCGCCGGTGAGCCGCTTCCGGCGCTGCCGTCCGGGGCCCCGCCGTACAGTCCGGGGCTGTTACTGGCCTGCACACCACCGCTGGGCCGGGCCTCGGGCAACTGGATGTCCGTGCCGAGCTGTCGGTCCTCCTTGAAGAAGGGGGAGACCGAGGAAACCCCCGCCGCCACGGCCCGCACGACGAACAACTGATCGGATTTGCTGCACCCGCTGACTATCAGTACCGAAACCAGCAGTAGAGCGAGCCTTCGGGCGGCGGAAATCCCCGCCCTTTGCATGGATGTACGAATTGACATGACCGCTCCCCCTGCGGTTTCCCCCGATGTCCCCCCATGCTACTGAACCGAAAAGCCTTTCACGCAAGGTGAATTGCAAAGTTAATTCAGCGGCCGCGTGCGTTGAGTGAGGCCAGATAGGCGTTGTACGCCTCGAGTTCCTTGTCGCCGTCGCGGTCGGCGGCCCGGTCGGTGCGGCGGGCCTGCCGCTTCTCGGAGGCGTACCACTGGAAGAGCAGCGCGATCAGCACGAGGACGGAGGGGATCTCGCTGAACGCCCAGGCGATACCGCCCGCGGCGCTCTGGTCGGCGAGCGCGTCGATGCCGAGCGAGGCGGGCGGGTTCTTGTACGTGTTGACCATCGGCGCGGACGCCATCATCAGCGCGATGCCGAAGAACGCGTGGAACGGCATGCCCGCGAACAGCTCCAGCATCCGCATCAGATAGCCCGGCCGGTGCGGTCCGGGGTCGACGCCCATGATCGGCCAGAAGAAGACCAGGCCGACGGCGAGGAAGTGGCACATCATCGCGATGTGTCCAGTCTTGGAGCCCATCAGGAAGTCGAAGATGGGGGAGAAGTACAGCGCGTACAGGCTCGCGATGAACAGGGGGATCGTGAACGCCGGATGCGTGATGATCCTCATGTAGCGGCTGTGCAGGAACATCAGCAGCAGCTCACGCGGACCCTTGTTGCCTCGCGTGGCGGCCACCGGCAGTGCGCGCAGCGCCAGCGTGATCGGCGCCCCGAGCAGGATCAGGATCGGCGAGAGCATGCTGATCACCATGTGCTGCACCATGTGCACGCTAAACATGACCATGCCGTAGTCGTTCAGCTTGGTGCACATCACGAGCATCACGGTCAGCACGCCGAGTACGAAGGCGATGGTCCGCCCGACCGACCACTTGTCACCGCGCCGCGCGAGCCGCACGACCCCCCAGCCGTACAGGCCGAGTCCCACCAGGCAGGCGACGAGGAAGAACGGGTCCGCGGACCACACGAGCCCCCGCCCCAGCGTGAACGGCGGCAGATCCATGGTCATGCCGTGCCCGCTGTGATCCATCCGCCGGCTCCTGATTCGTACGTTGTGCGCTGTCTGTCCGAACCAGAGTAGAACTGACCCCGGCCACAACTGTGACCGGGGTCAGTGCAGCGCGAACGAACCCTCAGAGCACGCACTCCGCCTCGGCGTACCGCTCGTCGGGAACCGTCTTCAGGCTCTCCACCGCCTCCGCGAGCGAGACCATGACGATGTCGGTCCCCCGCAGCGCGGTCATCTTGCCGAAGTCGCCGCGATGCGCGGCCTCCACCGCATGCCATCCGAACCGCGTCGCCAGCACCCGGTCGTACGCCGTCGGCGTACCGCCCCGCTGGACGTGCCCGAGGATCACCGGCCGGGCCTCCTTGCCGAGGCGCTCCTCCAGCTCCAGGGAGAGCTGCCGGGCGATACCGGCGAAGCGCTCGTGCCCGTAGACGTCCTTGCCGCCCTCGTCGAACTCCATGGTGCCCGGGCGAGGCTTCGCCCCCTCCGCGGCGACCACGATCGCGAACCGCTTGCCCGCCTCGAAGCGCTCGCCGACCCGCGCGGCCAACTCCTCGATGTCGAAGGGGCGTTCGGGGACGACGATGGCGTGCGCGCCCGCGGCCATGCCGGAGTGCAGGGCGATCCAGCCGGTGTGGCGGCCCATGACCTCCACGATCAGTACCCGCTGGTGGGACTCGGCGGTGGTCTTCAGCCGGTCCAGAGCCTCGGTCGCGACGCCGACGGCCGTGTCGAAGCCGAAGGTCACGTCCGTGACGGCGATGTCGTTGTCGATGGTCTTCGGCACGCCGACGATCGGCAGGCCGCCGTCCGAGAGCAGCCGGGCCGCCTTCAGCGTGCCCTCGCCGCCGATCGGGATGATCGCGTCGAGGCCGAGCTCCTCGACATGGCCCTTGGCCCGTTCCACGCCGTCACGCAGCTGCGCGGGCTGGACCCGGGAGGAACCGAGGATCGTGCCGCCGCGAGCCAGGATGCCGCTCACCGCGTCGAGGTCGAGCTTCAGGTAGTCGCACTCCAGAAGCCCCTTCCAGCCGTCCCGGAAGCCGATGACCTCGTCGCCGTGGTCCACGACGGCGCGGTGCACGACGGACCGGATGACGGCGTTCAGGCCGGGGCAGTCGCCGCCGGACGTGAGGACACCAATGCGCATAGCCCGAAATACCTTCTCAACGTGGGCCGGGGACCGGACCACGCTGTCCGGCTGGAATCCCGGTCACCCTACCGGCGGGACGGGGTGGTGCCGTAGCGGGCGTCCGCCTGGTGGACGCGGCCGCACAAGTGAGCGGGCACCCGGTCAGGCGCGCCCGACCTGGGTACACCGTGCCGGATACGCCTAGAGCGCGCTTGAGGTATCCCTCAAGCGCGCCCTGTGGACATCCCGTACCGTTTGTCCGTTGTTGGCCGACCGTTCAGGCGGGCTGCTGCGCCGCGGAGATGCGCTCGCCCCGGAGCGCCTCGTACCAGCGGTCGTCGATCGGCGGCAGCGCGTTCACGTCGAGCGCCAGCTTCAGCAGCAGGTCCGCGATCTGCGGGTTGCGGGCGAGCACGGGCCCGTGCATGTACGTGCCGAACACCGTGTCGTTGTACGCGCCCTCGGTGCCGTCACCGGTGCCGTTGCCCTTGCCGAGCCGCACCTGCGCGAACGGACGCGCGGTGGGGCCGAGGTGGGTGACGCCCTGGTGGTTCTCGAAGCCGGTCAGCTGCGGCAGGCCGAGGCGCGGGTCGATGTCTCCGAGTACGTCGCCGACGCACCGCTCGCCCTCGCCGCGCACCGAGACCACGTCGAGCAGGCCGAGGCCCGGCTCGCGCTGCCCGAGGTCGTTGATGAACTCGTGGCCGAGGATCTGGTAGCCGGCGCAGACCGAGAAGACGATCGCGCCGTTGCCCACCGCGCGGTGCAGACCGCCGTCGCGGCGCAGGCGCTCCGCCGCGAGCCGCTGCGGCCGGTCCTCGCCGCCGCCGATCAGATAGATGTCGCCGGAGGTCGGGATCGGCTGGTCGCTGCGGACGTCGAGACGGGCGACGTCGAGACCGCGCTGGCGGGCCCGGCGCTCCACGACGAGGGCGTTGCCCTGGTCGCCGTAGGTGCTCAGCAGGTCCGGGTAGATCCACACCAGGCGCAGGCTGTTGTCACTCATTCTCTTGGTCCTCCGTGGCTGCTCAGTTGCCGACACGACGCCTCAAATCCTGGAATGCGGTGTAGTTCGCGATGACCTCGATGCGACCGGGCGGGGCGAGCTGCACCGCCTGGTCGAGGTTCTCGCAGACCTGGAAGGACTGGTTGGCGACCTCGAGACGCACGGCGAGGTCGAGCTTGCGGTCGCCGAGCACGAAGATCGGGTGCCCGGTCAGACGGGTGTAGTCGACGTCCCACAGCCAGGAGGTGTCGGTACCGTCGGCGCCCCGCGCGTTCACGGACAGGATGACCGGGGTCGGCGGCGGATCGATCAGGGAGAACGTCTCGAGCCAGCCCGCGGGGTTCTTGGCGAGCAGCAGTCGCAGGTCGCGCTGCATGAACTGCACCACGTCATAGCGTCCGGCGACCGCCTGCACCTGGTACATGCGCTCCAGGGCGACCTGCGGGGGTACCCCGAAGACCGCGGCGACGGCGGCCGACGAGGCGGCGTTCGCCTTGTTGGCCCGGCCGGGCAGCTGGAGGTGGATCGGCCACGCGGAGCCGTGCGGGTCGAGGACGTGGTCCCCGGACAGCGCCCAGGTCGGCGTCGGACGGCGGAAGCCGCAGTCGCCGCAGAACCAGTCGTCGCCGGGGCGCTGCATCACACCGCCGCACGACGGGCAGGACCAGGCGTCGTCCTTCCACATCTGACCGGCCGCCACCCACATGACGTTCGGCGAGGAGGAAGCGGCCCACACGACGAGCGGGTCGTCGGCGTTGGCGACCACGACGGCCTTGGAACCGGCCAGGCCCTCGCGCCAGTGCTCGGCCATCATCCGGGTCTCGGCGGCCCGGTCGAGCTGGTCGCGGGAGAGGTTGAGCAGGGCGATGCACTTCGGGTCGGTGTCGCGGGCGACACCCGCGAGGTACTTCTCGTCGACCTCGATGACCGCGAACTTCGCGTCCGAACCCCCGGCGAGAGCCGAGGTGATACCGGCCGGCATGTTGGCGCCCAGCGCGTTGGACACGACCGGGCCAGCGGCGCGCAGCGCCTCCGCGATCAGCCGGGTGGTCGTGGTCTTGCCGTTGGTCGCCGACACCAGGATCACGTCCAGGTGGGTGGCGAGCCTCGCCAGCAGATCGGGGTCGAGCTTGAGTGCCACCCGGCCGCCGATCACCGATCCGCTGCCGCGTCCGGCGGCCCGCGAGACGGCCGCCGCCGCCTTGCCCGCCGTCACGGCCAGCTTGGCCCGCGGCGTCAGCGGGTCCGAGTTGCCTGACATCGTTTCTCGATCCTCCTTGCGTACGCGCCGCGCCTGAGCCCCCGGCACCGTGTGGGCCTCAGCCTATCGAGATCCACTCACGTGCCCGAATCGCGGCACCTCCACGGTGCCCGCGCGACATTCGCGCGCCCATGAGGACCGTACCCTTGCCGCCATGCGACACGGCTCCATCCCCGGCACCCGAGGGCGCGTCCGGCCGGTGACTCTGCTCGGCGACCCCGTTCTGCACACACCGTGTGAAGACGTCACGGACTTCGGTCCCGAACTCGCCCGACTCGTCGAGGACATGTTCGCGACGATGTACGCCGCCCAGGGCGTCGGCTTCGCCGCGAACCAGGTCGGCGTCGCCTCGCGGGTCTTCGTGTACGACTGCCCGGACGACGAGGACGTCCGCCATCTGGGACATGTGGTGAACCCCCGTCTCGTCGAGGCGGACGGAGTGGTCCTGCGCGGGCCGGAGGGCTGTCTCTCCCTGCCCGGCCTGGAAGCGGGGACGGAGCGGTACGACCACGCCGTGATCGAGGGTTTCACGGTGGACGGGGAGCCGGTGTCGGTGCATGGCACCGGTTGGTTCGCCCGGTGCCTCCAGCACGAGTACGACCACCTGGAGGGTGGTCTGTACGTGGACCGGCTGAGCGGTTGGCGCCGGCGCCGGGTGATGAGGCAGGCGGCGCGGGCGTCTTGGCGGCGCTGAGCTCTGTCGTCCGGCTGCGGGTTGTTCGTGGCTGAACCCGCAGCCGACAGCCGACCTCAGAACCCAGGACCCCCGACACGATCGCCGGCCGCGGCCAGCCGGCCCCACAACAGGTCGGCCAGACTCCGTACCAACTCGGCCCGGGAGCAGGGCTGCTCACCGAGCCACCAGTCCCCGGCGGCATGCATCATGCCGACGATCCCGTGCCCCCACACCCGCGCCAGCTGCTGACTGCCCGGTCCGAGATCCACCCGTTCCTCGATGACCTCGGCCAACTCCTCGCCCATGCGGCGCAGCAGCGGCGCGGAGTGCTTGCCCAGGTCGAAGCCCTGGTCGGCGGACGAGGCGCCCTCCGTGGGGTGCATCAGGAAGCGGTAGACCTGAGGGTGCGCCTCGATGGCCGCGAGATACGTGTCGAGCGTGGCCTCCACCCGCTCCCGGCGCTCCGCGGGCGCGTCCAGCGCGGCGCGCAGCGCTCCGAGGAGGGCGTCGGTGTGCCGCTTGGCCAGGGCCGCGTAGAGTCCGCCCTTGTCGCCGAAGTGGCGGTACAGGATCGGCTTGGTGATGCCCGCCTCGGCGGCGATGGCGTTCATCGAGGCGCCGGGGCCGTCGCGGAGCACCACTCTGTCGGCGGCTTCCAGCAGCTCGCGCCGGCGGCGGTCGGCGGACCTCTGCTGATCGGTCCGCTGCGTGGTGTCCATGATCTCTCCCCACCCGTGGTGATTCGGTGACGCCTGCGCAAAGTAACACTCATCGGCCCATGCGTATCGAACGGGCTGCCGAGGTGAACGTGGGAGTTGACTTTTACTACTGATCAGTAACAGACTCCAGTTACCGCAAGTAACACTTTAGTGCAGTGCTGGAGGGGACATGGCCGAGTTCACCATGGAGCTCAACGACGAACAGAGGGAGGTCCGCGACTGGCTCCACGGGTTCGCCGCCGATGTGATCCGCCCCGCGGCCGCCGAGTGGGACGAGCGCGAGGAGACTCCCTGGCCGGTCATCCAGGAGGCCGCGAAGGTCGGCATCTACTCCCTGGACTTCTACGCCCAGCAGTACTTCGACCCGACCGGTCTCGGCATACCCATGGCCATGGAGGAGCTGTTCTGGGGCGACGCGGGCATCGCCCTGTCGATCGTCGGCACCGGCCTCGCCGCCGTGGGCGTCCTCGCCAACGGCACCGAGGAGCAGATCGGCACCTGGATCCCGCAGATGTACGGCGACGCGGCCGATGTCAAGGTCGCGGCCTTCTGCTCCTCCGAGCCCGACGCCGGCTCCGACGTCGCCTCGATGCGCACGCGTGCCGTCTACGACGAGGCCAAGGACGAGTGGGTGCTCAACGGCACCAAGACCTGGGCGACCAACGGTGGCATCGCCAATGTCCATGTCGTCGTCGCGGTCGTCGACCCGGACCTCGGCTCCAAGGGCCACGCCTCCTTCATCGTGCCGCCGAACACGCCGGGCCTCTCCCAGGGGCAGAAGTTCAAGAAGCACGGCATCCGCGCCTCGCACACCGCCGAGGTCGTCCTCGACAACGTTCGCATCCCCGGCTCCTGCCTGCTCGGCGGCAAGGCGAAGCTGGACGAGCGTCTGGCCCGCGCCCGGGAGCGCGCGAAGGCGGGTGGCGGTGAGCGGGTGAAGAACGCCGCGATGGCCACGTTCGAGGCGTCGCGTCCGGCCGTCGGGGCCATGGCGGTGGGCACGGCCCGCGCGGCGTACGAGGTCGCACTCGACTATGCGACGACGCGTGAGCAGTTCGGACGTCCGATCATCGACAATCAGGGTGTCGCGTTCCAGCTCGCCGACATGCGTACGTCGATCGACGCGGCGCGTCTGCTGGTGTGGCGGGCCTCGTGGATGGCGATCAACGGGAAGCCGTTCACCGCGGCCGAGGGATCGATGTCCAAGTTGTTCGCCAGTGAGACGGCGAAGAAGGTCACCGGGCAGGCGATCCAGATCCTGGGTGGAAATGGCTACACCCGTGAGTATCCGGTGGAGCGGATGCACCGGGACGCGGCCATTTACACCATTTTTGAGGGTACGAGTGAGATTCAGCGGCTCGTGATCGCGCGGACGCTGTCGGGAATGCCGATTCGCTAAGAGGTGTTCGGCACAGCCCCGCGCCCCTGAAGACGGGGCGCCACCCTCACCGGAGTTTCAGCGGAGTGAGTTGCTCGATGTCGTACCTCGCCCTCAGTTCCTCGATCGCCGCGTGGTCGGGTGGACCACCCGAACCCAGGATCTCGAGCAGCTCCTCGAAGTAGCGCTCGTGGTCCGGGGGCGGGGCGGCCTGGAAGAACATCTTCGCCCGGGTCTCGGTGGGGTTGGAGAAGGCGTGGGGGCAGCCCGGGGGCACGACGATGACCGTGCCCGGGGTCGCTCGTACCACCCGGCTGCCCGAACTCGACTCCCACTTCTGCCAGTTGTCGGGGGTCCGGATCCGGGGCTCGAAGGCGAGCACGTCCAGCTCGCCTTCGAGCACGTAGAACAGCTCCTCGCTGCGCGTGTGCACATGGGCGCCCACGTCGAATCCGGGCGGTACCAGCACCTCGAAGGTGGACGCGGTGCGCGAGTGCGAGCCGGTCACCTTGAACGTCACGTGCTGAGCCGGGGTTTGTACGATCCGGCCGTGACCGGGTGGTACCAGGAGTCCTTCGGTCATGGTCATCGGTCGCTCACCACGTCACGGGCAGGGCCTCGGGGCCACGGATCAACGCGCCTTTCCTGAACGGGACCTGACTCGGGGGGACGGCGAGCCGCAGCCCCGGCATCCGTTCCAGAAGCGCGTCGACCAGGAGTTCCGACTCCAGCCTGGCCAGCATCCCGCCCGGGCAGTAGTGCGGGCCGAAGCCGAACGCCACGTGCGGATTGGGGCTGCGCTCGAAGTCGATGTGCTCCGGGTCCGGGAAGACCTCCGGGTCGCGGTTGGCGGCCAGGTACGAGACGTAGACCGGGTCGCCGGCCCGGATCAGTACGCCCCTGATCTCGACGTCCTGCCTCGCGATCCGCGACAGGCCGACCGTGTTGCGGTGCGGGATGTAGCGCAACAGCTCGTCGATGGCCTGGGGGCGGATCTCCGGGTCGGAGCGCAGCCGGTCGGCCAGCGCCGGGCGGGTCATGAGCAGGTAGAACATCTGCCCGCTGTTGTTCGTGACCGCCTCGCCGCCGATCTGGAGGAGGACGGCGAGTCCGACGGCCTCCTCCAGATCGATCTCGTCCCGGCCCACGGCGGCGCCCAGCAGCGAGGTGACGTCCTCGTCCCTGCTGCCGCTCCGGGCGCCGATGAGCTTCCTGAAGTAGGCGCCCATCTCTTCCTTGGCCTTCTCGCTGACCTCGGCGCCGTGCGAGGAGGACAGGATCAGCTGCGTCCAGGAGTGAATGCCCTGCCGGTCGTCGGCCGGGACGCCCATCAGCTCGCAGATGACCGCGATGGGGAAGGGGCTGAGGACCGCCTCGGTGAGATCGGTGGGCGGTCCGACCCGCAGCAGCTCGTCGACCATCTCGTCGAGCGTGCGCCGGGCCCTGACACGGACCCGCTCCACCCCGCGCGCCGTGAAGGCGGCGGCCACCGAGCGGCGCAGCCGGGTGTGGTCGGGCGGGTCCAGGAAGCCCACCGCGCCCCGGGCCGGGATGAAGTGCGGGGCGAGCCGGGTGACCGGCTGGTCCAGGACCGCCTCGCGGCCGAACCGTGGGTCGTTGGCGACCATGCGCACATCGTCGTGGCGGGTCACCAGCCAGGCCCAGCCCTCGCCGTTGGGCAGCTGGATCCGGGTGACCGGTCCCTCGCGCATCAGCTCGGTCAGGACCGGGTCGAAGTCCACGCCCTTCAGGTCGAGGGCGGGCCAGTGCCGGACAGGCGGCAGTGGCCCGGTGATCGTCTTCTCGGTCATTCGGTTCACACCGTCTCGTCGTTGGCGTTGCGCCAGCGGCCCAGGGCCATTTCCGCGGTGATGCCGGGACCGAAGCCCGCGAGCAGTCCGCGTGCGGAGTGCTCGGCGCCGCCCTCGTCGAACAGCCGGCGCAGTGCGTCCAGGACGACGGCGCTGGCGATGTTCCCGTACTCGGTGAGGGTGGCCCGGCTGAACCGGAAGGCCTCCGGCGCGACCTCGAGGTACTTGCTGAGGTCGTCGAGGATCCTGGGGCCGCCCGCGTGGATGATGTAGAAGTCCAGGTCGGAGGCGTCCCAGTCGTGCTGTCGCGCGAGGGCGTGGAGGGCGGGGGCGAGCGGTTCCATCGTCCCGGGAACCCGCTTGTCCAGTAGGAAGTGGAAGCCCGTGGCGCGGACGTCGTACATGATCCAGTCCTCGGTCTTGGGGACCAGATAGGAGCCGTTGCGCTCCAGGTGGATGCCGGTGCCGCCGTTGCCGCGGACGACGGCGGCGGCGATGCCGTCGCCGAACAGGCCGTTGCAGAGCAGTGAGCCGACGCTGAGGTCGGTCGGCTGGTAGCAGAGCGAACAGAACTCGCAGGCCACGATGAGCGCGTTGGCGTCGGGGTACGCCGTGCAGAAGTCGTGGGCCCGGTTGATCGCGGCGCCGCCGGCCGCGCAGCCCAGCTGGGCTATGGGTATCTGCCGGGTGTCGCTGCTGAAGTCCATCGAGTTGATCAGCCAGGCCGTGAGCGAGGGCATCATGAACCCGGTGCACGAGACGTAGATGATCATGTCGATGTCGGTGGTGAGCAGCTCGGCGTCGTCCAGTGCCCGTTGTATGACGGCGGGGACGCGGGCCTTGGCCTCGCTCTCGTAGACCTTGTTGCGTTCCTCGAAGCCCGGGTGTTTCAGCGTCTCCTCGATGGGCTGCACGATGTGCCGGGTTTGGACACCGGTGTTCTCGATCAGTCGGAGTGCCAACGGCAGCTGAGGGTGGTCCTCATGACGGGAGCGGGCCAGCTCCAGCGTCTCCTCCATGGTGATCACGTATTCCGGCACGGAGACCGAAGGTCTGCACAAAGTCGCCATGACACGCGCCTTCTTTCGCCTTCCGGGGAACTCTCGTGCCCCGGCGGAAGGGTGGTCACCCACGGGGGTGGTTCACCCACCGGGGTGGTCCACCCACGATCACCCGGAAGCGTGGGGATCTCTCGTCGGGTTACTCCATTCCGGGGATATCTGGGAGGGCGTGGGAGCACGCGGGAAGAGGCCCCGGGACGGCCGAACCGAAGGAGTACGCCATGGTGCGCACGGCCAGGGAACTGCTGGAGGACGCCACGGCGAAGCTCGCCCCGGACCCCCACGCCAACCGGCTGTTGCCCCTCATCGCGCGGGGCGCGGCCCAGCGTTCCACGCTCGCCGCCCTCGCCCTCGAACAGCGCCATGTGATGGACGCGGACCGCCGTGCGTTCCTGCATCTGGCCGAGAGTCCGGACGTCGAGCCGCAGAGTGCCGCCTTCTTCGCCCTCCTCGCGGAGGGTGAGGTTTTGGCCCAGGATCGGCTGGGTGCGTTCGCTGACGCCCGCGGGGTGGACGAGGCGCGGGCGTCGGCCTGCGAGCCGCTCGCGGACTGTCGAACGGTTGTCCGGCGCCCAATCCTTCAGTGTGGAGGGGAGGGGCATCCTGCCCGGGTGGCCTGGTGAGGGGCGGTGTCGCTGCTGACGTCGGCTTGTCCGGCAGCGGAGTTGCCGGACCTACCGCCGGAGGGGCGGGAAGTGGCGCCTGTGGAGGCCCCTGTGAGACCAGCTCCCGCAAGGGGGAGGGCGAGGGCCTGTGAAGCAGGAACCCGTGGTGGTGCCGCGCGGCGGTGCGGACCAAAATGGCCTGCGTTCGCATAGGCGAAGGCATCAAGAGGCGAAGTTCTGGCAGGCACTCTCGGAACTCGACCACCGACTAGGGCCGGCCCAACTCACTTGGGACCGGCCCTAGTCGGTAGACGCGCCGCTGCTGTGCGCGATGCAGGCCACGTCGATGCGGTCGGCGAGTTTGGCGAGTTCGATGGTCAGCGTCGCCACCGTGTCCTCGTCGAGTCCGTCCTGGCCGGCCTCCACCAGGTGCAGCCACCGGCCGCCCACCGTGCGCAGCAGTTTGCTGACGTCGGCGGCCGCCACCTGCAACGTGCCGCGGTCGTCGACGATCAGAGGCAGGGTCACTTCGCGGTTCACAGGGGGATCGTAGCTGCGGAACCCTTACGCTCCGTGCCATACCGTGGTGATGTTGCAGAACTCGCGGATTCCGTGCCCCGACAGCTCACGTCCGTAGCCGGACCGCTTGACCCCGCCGAACGGGAAGGCCGGGTGGGAGGCGGTCATGCCGTTGAAGAACACGCCGCCCGCCTCCAGGTCGCGTACGAACCGGTCCACCTCGGCCTCGTCGTTCGTCCAGACGTTCGAACTCAGCCCGAACGGCGTGTCGTTCGCGAGCGCCACCGCCTCGTCCAGATCGGCGGCGCGGTAGAGCGTGGCGACCGGCCCGAAGGTCTCCTCCTGGTGGACGCGCATCTCGGGGGTGATGTCGGTGAGGACGGTCGGCGCGTAGTACCAGCCGCGCTCCGTGAAGCCTTCGGGGCGCTCGCCGCCGCACAGCACGGTCGCGCCGCTCTCCACCGCGTCGTCGACGAGTTCCTCCAGGTCACCGCGGCCCTGTTCGGTGGAGAGCGGGCCGATGTCGGTGTCCTCGTCCAGCGGATCGCCGACCTTCAGCGCCTTCATGCCGGCCGCGAAGCGTTCGGCGAAGGCGTCGAACACGTCCGTGTGCACGATGAACCGCTTGGCGGCGATGCACGACTGCCCGTTGTTCTGCACCCGGGCCGTCACCGCGGTTTTCGCCGCCCGCTCCACGTCGGCGGACGGCATGACGACGAACGGGTCGCTGCCGCCCAGCTCCAGCACCGTCTTCTTGACCTCGTCCCCGGCGACCGAGGCCACCGCGCGCCCCGCCGGTTCACTCCCGGTCAGCGTCGCCGCCTTGACCCGGGGGTCGCGCAGGACGTCCTCCACGGCGCCCGAGCCGATCAGCAGCGTCTGGAAGCAGCCCTCGGGGAAGCCCGCCCGGCGGAACAGGTCCTCCAGGTAGAGGGCGGTCTGCGGCACGTTCGAGGCATGCTTGAGCAGACCGACGTTGCCCGCCATCAGGGCGGGCGCGGCGAACCGGACCACCTGCCAGAGCGGGAAGTTCCACGGCATGACGGCCAGCACCGGGCCCAGCGGTCGGTAGCGCACCAGGACGCGGGAGGCGCCGGAGTCCTTGACGTCGGAGTCGGCGGGCTCCTCGTCGGCGAGCAGCTCCTCGGCGTGGTCGGCGTACCAGTGCATCGACTTCGCACATTTGGCGGCCTCCGCGCGGGCCTGCTTGACGGGCTTGCCCATCTCCGTGGTCATCACCCGGCCGATGTCGTCCCGTTCCTCGTCGAGGAGGTCGGCGGCCTTGTGCAGCAGCCGTGCCCGCTCGGCGAAGGACGTGGTGCGATATGCGCGGAACGTGGTCTCGGCCCTGGCGAGCCTGCGCTCGATCTCCTCGGCGCCGAGCGCGTCGTACGTCTTGAGCGTCTCGCCGTTCGCCGGGTTCACCGTCGCGATGGGCATGGCCGACCTCCTGAAGCGGGCTGTTCTTCGAGCGGGCAGTTCTCCATAAGTCTCTATAAGTCCGAGTGCTCCGCCAGCCGGTCGAGAAACGCCGCCTGCGCCGCCACGATCAGCTCCCCGGCCCGGTCAAGGCCGAACCATTCCACCCGGTCCAGCTCGGGAAACTCCTGCCGCCGTCCCGACTTCGGCGGCCACTCCATCTCGAAGGTGCCCGGGACCACGGTCGCCGGGTCGAGGTCCGCCTCGATCGCCCAGGCCGTGACGACCTTGCCGTTCTTCTGCTCGACCTCGCCGAGCGGGACGGCCTCGCCGTCGGGCGGCGGCAGCCCCAGTTCCTCCTGGAACTCCCGGCGCGCCGCGTCCCAGGCGGTCTCGTCGGGCTCGTACTCGCCCTTGGGCACGGTCCATGCCCCGGCGTCCCGCCGCGCGAAGAACGGGCCGCCCATATGGCCGAGCAGCACCTGAGGGCCGTCGTCGGCGCGCCGGTACAGCAGCAATCCCGCACTGCGCTTCCCCTTCACGGGGCCACCTCCGGGTGTGCGGCGAGCAGGGTCTCGACCGTGTCGGCCTGCGCGGGCGTCTTGTCCTGGCGGTAGCGCACCACGCGGGCGAAGCGGAGGGTGACCCCGGCCGGGTAGCGAGTGGACTTCTGCAGACCGTCGTAGGCGATCTCCACGACGAGTTCGGGCCGTACGGTGACCACGTGGCCGCTGTCCTCGACGGCCAGCTCCTGGAGGCGCTCGGTCTGCCAGGCCAGTATCGCGTCCGTCATGCCCTTGAAGGTCTTGCCGAGCATCGCGAAGGAGCCGTCCGCGGCGCGGGCCCCGAGGTGCAGGTTGGAGAGCTTGCCGGTGCGCCGCCCGTGGCCCCACTCGGCCGCCAGAACCACCAGGTCGAGGGTGTGCACGGGTTTGACCTTCAGCCACGACGCCCCGCGCCGGCCCGCGCTGTAGGGGGCGTCCAGGGCCTTCACCACGACACCTTCGTGACCGCGCTCCAGCGTCTCGGCGAGGAATCTCTCCGTCGAGGCGATGTCCGCGGGGCCGTGGGCGAGGGCGCGCCGCACCCGCATCGGCTCGGGTACCAGCCGCGCCAGCTCCGCGTGCCGTTCGGTGAACGGCAGATCCAGCAGATCCCGCCCGTCGACCGACAGCGCGTCGAAGAAGACCGGGGAGACCGGCACGCTCTGCGCGGCCGTGGCCACATCCACCCGCGAGCCCACCCGCCCGGCCGTCTCCTGGAAGGAGCGCGGCCGCCCGACCTCGTCCAGTGCGATCACCTCGCCGTCCAGGATGAACCGGGTGCCCTGCAACTCCATCGCGGCGGAGGTGAGTTCGGGCAGCCGGTCGGTGATGTCGTCGAGGGTGCGGGTGTAGATCCGTACGTCGTCGCCGTCGCGGTGCAGCTGTACGCGGATGCCGTCGAGCTTCTCCTCGACGGCACACGCGCCCAGCTTCTCCACGGCCTCGGACACGGACGTGGCGCTGTGGGCGAGCATGGGCAGTACCGGGCGGCCCACCGTGAGCCGGAAGTCGTCCAGGGCCCCGGGGCCGTCCGTCAGCAGCGCCCGCGCCACCGTCTGCAGCGATCCGGCGAGCATCACCGCCCGCCGTACGTCCGCGGCGGGCGCGCCGGTCGCCTCGGCGAGCCCCTCGACCGCGACCGCGTCCAGCGCGCCCTGCCGCACCTCGCCGGTGAGCAGCCCGAACAGGAACCGCTGCTCGTCCTCGGTGGCCGCCGCCCGCAGCGCGTCCATCAGCCGTCTGCGCTCCGCCTGCGAGCCGGTGCCCGTGACCGCGCCGACCTCCGTCAGCCGGGCGTCCACGTCCCGCACCGTGAGCGAGGGCTCGGGTGCGGGCGGCACGGGGCCGCTCAGTAGCTTCCAGCCGATGCCGAGGCGCCCCTGCGGGAGACGGCCTGCCAGATACGGGATCACGATGGGCACGTCGTCCGCGTCGGCGTCCCGGAACAGCTCGGCGAGCAGGGCGGTCTTCCGGGACCGCGCCGAGGTGGCGGCGACCTCCCGGGACACACGGGCGAGCCGGGCGAGCAGCATGGAGCCATGGTGCTACGGAGGGACGCCGTCCACACCCGGGCGGTTCAGCTCCGGGGCCGGGACCTGTCCTGGGCGGCGTCGAGGTCGGCGAAGAGCAGCTCGCCGTTGAGCGTGGCCGCCGCCCGGTAGCCCGCGCCCGCGGCGTTCACGACCTGCTCGGCGAAGCCCACCGCGTTGCCCGCCGCCCAGACGCCGGGCACGGTCGTCAGGCCCGTCTCGTCGACCACCGGGTACGTGCCGAACGGGGTCTCGTGCAGCTCGGCGCCCAGCCGCTCGAACAGGTCGTTGCGGGGGACCGCGCGCGGCGCCACGAAGAGCGTCGTGCGGTCGTGGACGCTGCCGTCCGCGAGCCGGATCCCCGTGAGCCGGTCGTCCTCGACGACTAGCCCCGCGACCTCACCGGGCACCACGGCGACCCCGGCCGCGGCGAGCCGCCTCGTGTCGTCGGCCGTCAGCTCCTCCTCGGCGACCGTGTGCAGGAACAGGGTGACGTCCTTCGACCACTGGGAGACCATCAGCGCCTGGTGGACGCTCATCGGCGTGGCGGCCAGCACCCCGAAGGACCTGTCGCGGACCTCCCAGCCGTGGCAGTACGGGCAATGCAGCACGTCCCGCCCGAAGCGCTCGGCGACCCCCGTGACCGCGGGGAGCTCGTCCGCCAGCCCGGTGGCGAGGATCAGCCGCCGCGCGTGCACGGTCCGTCCGGCCGCGAGCGTCACGAGGAACTCGCCGCTGCCTTGCCGGGACACGTCCACCGCCCGGTCCCGGACCAGCTCGACGCCGTACCGAGCGATCTCCTCGCGCCCCGCGGCGAGGAACTCCGCGGGCGGCATGCCGTCCCGGGTCAGATAGCCCTGCAGATGCGCGGCGGGCGCGTTGCGGGGCTCGCCCGCGTCGACGACGAGCGTGCGGCGCCGGGCCCGGCCGAGGACCAGTGCGGCGGACAGGCCGGCCGCGCCGCCTCCGACGACGACGGCCTCGTACCTCTCGGTCATGTCGGTCATGGTGACCACCTCCACCGGAGACGGTCGCCCCACCGGTGCCGCATTGACAAATGGCTTTGCCGAATCTGCAATATGGGCATGAGTAAGGGCATGAGCAAGGGCATGGATGACGATTCCCAGACGGACGAGGTGCTGGCCGAGGTCGGGCCGAGGCTGCGGCGCATCCGCAAGGAGCGGGGCGCGACACTCGCCGGTCTGTCCGAGGCGACCGGCATCTCCGTGAGCACGCTGTCGCGGCTGGAGTCGGGGCTGCGCAAGCCCAGCCTGGAGCTTCTGCTGCCGATCGCCCGGGCCCACGAGGTGCCGCTGGACGAGCTGGTCGGCGCGCCCCAGGTGCGCGACCCGCGCGTACGCGCCCAGCCGATCGTGCGCGGCGGCCGCACCCACTGGCCGCTCACCCGGCAGCCCGGCGGACTCCAGGCGTACAAGGTGCTCGAACCGCAGCGCAAGCTCGAACCGGAACCCCGGACCCACGAGGGCTATGAGTGGCTGTATGTGATGTCGGGGCGGCTGAGGCTCGTGCTGGCCGACCACGACGTGGTGCTCGGTCCGGGGGAGGCCGCCGAGTTCGACACGCGGGTGCCGCACTGGTTCGGGTCGACGGGAGAGGGGCCCGTGGAGTTCCTGAGCCTGTTCGGGCCGCAGGGGGAGCGGATGCACGTGAGGGCGCGTCCGACCCGCTCGTGAGGGCGTGACGCACATGACTGTTCCCTGATCGGCAAGCGACCGCTTAGTATGCGGTCGAGCCCGGTCAGACAGAGCAGTCCCGTGGAGGCCCCGCATGCAGGCATGGCAAGTACACCAGCTCGGCGAACCGAGCCAGGTGATGCAGCTCCAGGACGTGGAGCGACCAGTCCCCGGTGAGGGGCAGGTCCTGCTCAAGGTGCGCGCGGCGAACATCAACTTCCCGGACGTGCTGATGTGCCGCGGGCACTACCAGGTCAGGCCGCCACTGCCGTTCACGCCCGGTGTGGAGATCTGCGGCGAGACCGAGGACGGGCGCCGCGTGCTGGCCAACCCCGCGCTGCCGCACGGCGGTTTCGCCGAGTACGCCGTCGCGGACGCCGCCGCCCTGCTGCCCGCGCCCGACACCCTGGACGACGCCGAGGCGGCCGCCCTGCACATCGGCTACCAGACGGGGTGGTTCGGTCTGCACCGCCGGGCCCGTCTCGAAGCCGGCGAGACGCTGCTCGTCCACGCCGCCGCCGGAGGGGTCGGCAGCGCGGCCGTGCAGCTGGGGAAGGCGGCGGGCGCCACCGTCATCGGCGTGGTCGGCGGGGCCGACAAGGTGGCCGTGGCGCGCGAGCTGGGCTGCGACGTCGTCATCGACCGACGTACCCAGGACGTCATCGCAGCCGTGAAGGAAGCCACCGGCGGCCGGGGCGCCGACGTGATCTACGACCCCGTCGGCGGTGAGGCGTTCACCCAGTCCACCAAGGTCGTCGCCTTCGAGGGCCGGATCGTCGTCGTGGGCTTCGCCAGCGGCTCGATCCCCAGCCCGGCGCTCAACCACGCCCTGGTGAAGAACTACGCGATCCTCGGCCTGCACTGGGGCCTGTACGGCACCAAGAACCCCAAGCTGATCCAGCACTGCCACGAGCAGCTCACCGAGCTGGCCGCGCGCGGTGCCATCAAGCCGCTGGTCAGCGAGCGCGTGCCGCTGGGCGGCGGTGCGGCCGCCGTGCAGCGGGTCGGCGACGGTGTCACCACCGGCCGGGTCGTCGTGGTGCCCTCTCTCGAGAACGGAGCAGCCGCATGACCGACGCAGCCGAACTGCGCACCCGTACGAAGGAGTTGCTGGCGGCGCACCCGCCCGCGACCACGGACCGGCTCGACTTCCTCAAGGCCCGTTTCGACGCGGGACTCGCCTGGGTGCACTACCCCGAGGGCCTCGGCGGGCTCGGCGCCCCGCGCACCCTCCAGGCCGTCGTGGACGCCGAATTGGAGGCCGCCGACGCCCCCGACAACGACCCGCGGCGCATCGGCATCGGCCTCGGCATGGCCGCGCCGACCATCCTCGGCTTCGGCACGCAGGAGCAGAAGCGCGACTTCCTCAGGCCGTTGTGGGTCGGCGAGGAGGTCTGGTGCCAGCTCTTCAGCGAGCCCGGCGCCGGGTCCGACCTGGCCGCGCTCGGTACCCGTGCCGTCCGGGAGGGCGACAACTGGGTGGTCAACGGGCAGAAGGTGTGGACCTCCAGCGCCCACCTCGCCCGCTGGGCCATCCTCATCGCCCGCACCGACCCGGACGTGCCCAAGCACCGCGGCATCACGTACTTCATCTGCGACATGACCGACCCGGGTGTCGAGGTGCGGCCGCTGCGCCAGATCACCGGCGAGGCCGAGTTCAACGAGGTCTTCCTCACCGACGTCCGCATTCCCGACGCGCACCGACTGGGTGAGGTCGGTGACGGCTGGCGGGTCGCGCAGACCACGCTCATGAACGAGCGCGTCTCCATCGGCGGTATGCGCATCCCGCGCGAGGGCGGCATGATCGGCCCGGTCTCCAAGACCTGGCGCGAGCGTCCCGAACTGCGCACCCACGATCTGCACCAGCGGCTGCTGAAGCTGTGGGTGGAGGCCGAGGTCGCCCGGCTCTCCGGCGAACGGCTGCGCCAGCAGCTCGTCGCGGGCCAGCCCGGCCACGAGGGCTCCGGGATGAAGCTCGGATTCGCCCGCCTCAACCAGGAGATCAGCGGCCTGGAGGTCGAACTCCTCGGCGAGGAAGGCCTGCTGTACGAGGACTGGACGATGCGCCGGCCGGAACTGGTCGACTTCACCGGCCGCGACGCCGGCTATCGCTATCTGCGCTCCAAGGGCAACAGCATCGAGGGCGGGACCAGCGAGGTCCTGCTGAACATCGTCGCCGAACGCGTGCTGGGCCTGCCGTCCGAGCCGCGCACCGACAAGGACGTCGCGTGGAAGGACCTCGCCCGATGATGATGACGACAACACAGAGCACCCAGCCCGATCTGCTGTACTCGGAGGAGGAAGAGGCGCTGCGCGCCGTCGTCCGCGGCCTCCTCTCCGACCACTGCGACGCGGCGGGCGTCATCGCCCGCACCGAGTCGGACACCCCGCACGACCCCGAGCTGTGGAAGGCGCTCTCGGACGGGATGGGCCTGGCGGGCCTGCTCGTGCCCGAGTCGCTGGGCGGCCAGGGCGCCACCCACCGCGAAGTCGCCGTGGTGCTGGAGGAGCTGGGGCGTGCGGTCGCGCCGGTGCCGTATCTGACCAGTGCCGTCGTCGCCACCGAGGCGCTGCTGGCCTGCGAGGGCGAGGAGGCCGCCGGGCTGCTTTCGGCGCTGGCGTCGGGCCGGACGATCGGCGCGCTCGCCGTCGCGCTGTCCGTGCCCCCCGGCGGCGCCCACAAGACCGTACGGAACGAGGACGGCTTCCTGTACGGGGAGCTGACGGGGATCGCGGACGCGGCGGTGGCCGACGTGCTGCTGGTTCCGGCGGACGACGGCGGGCTGTACGCGGTGGACGGGGACGCCGTGACGGTCACCCCGCAGGTGTCCCTCGACCTCACCCGGCCGCTCGCCACGGTCGCCTTCGACGGGGTGCGGGCACGTCCCCTCGGCGCCGCCGAACCCGCCGTACGACGGGCCCTGCGCAGCGGCGCCGGACTGCTCGCCTCCGAACAACTCGGCCTCGCCGACTGGTGCTTGACCGAGACGGTCCGCTACCTCAAGGAACGCAAGCAGTTCAACCGGCCCGTCGGCGGATTCCAGGCGCTCAAGCACCGGCTCGCGCAGCTGTGGCTGGAGGTCGTCAACACACGCGCCGCCGCCCGCGCCGCCGCCGACGCGCTCGCGACCGGCAGCGCGGACACCGACGTGTCGGTCGCCGTCGCCCAGGCGTACGCGGCGCCCGTCGCCGTCCACACCGCCGAGGAGGCCCTCCAACTGCACGGGGGCATCGGGATGACCTGGGAGCACCCGGTTCACCTGTATCTGAAGCGGGCCAAGGCGGACTCGATCGCGTACGGCACGGCGGGAGCCCACCGCGCGGCGTTGGCCGAACTGGTGGACCTGCAAGCCCCCTGACGTACATCTGCCGAGAGGCCCGCCCCACCAGGGGCGGGCCTCTCGGCATGCGCACCGCGAGTGAAGTGAACGGACAGCGGCAGTCCGGCCAACTCCCTTCACGACAGGGTTTGTTGGGCAGCCGAGGACTGCATACTCGCTGAGGTCCGTAGCGCACCCTTCAAGGGAGGCAGAGCATGGCCCTCACCACCCGTCGCAGAGCCCTCACCACCCTCGGCGCCGCCCTGGCGGGCTCGGTCGCCCTGCCCGCCTCGCGAGCACTGGCGGGGGAGGAGAAGCACCACACGCGCCCCCTGTGGCGTGCCCACGCGCACAACGACTACGAGCACCCGCGACCCCTGTTCGACGCCCTCGACCACCGCTTCGGCAGCGTCGAGGCCGACATCTACCTCGTCGGCGACCAACTCCTCGTCGCCCACGACCCGGTCGACCTCGACCCGGCCCGCACCCTCGAATCCCTTTACCTCGCCCCGCTCGCCGCCCGCGTGAAGGCCAACCACGGCTCGGTCTACCGGGGATACCGGGGCCCCCTGCAACTCCTCATCGACATCAAGACCGAGGGCTCGTCGACGTACCTCGAACTCGACCGCCATCTGAGCCGCTACCCGCACCTGTTCACCACCTACGCGCACGGCCGGGTGCGTCCGGGGCCGATCACCGCGGTGATCTCCGGCGACCGCGCCGCCCGTACGCCCATGGAGGCGCAGAGCGTGCGGCGCGCCTTCTACGACGGCCGGCTGACCGACCTCGGCAGCGCGGCCCCCGCCTCCTTCATCCCGCTGATCTCGGACAACTGGACGCTCAACTTCACCTGGCTGGGCGACGGCCCGTTCCCCGACGCCGAGCGTGCGAAGCTGCGCGGCATCATCGCGGCGGCGCACCGGCGGCACCAGAAGGTGCGGTTCTGGGCCACGCCCGACCTGGCGGGCCCGGCACGCGAGGCGCTGTGGGGCGAACTGCTGGCCGCCGGCGTCGACTACTTCAACACCGACGACCTCGCCGGGCTCGAAGCCTTCCTCGACGCGCACGAGTAGGCGCGTGCGCGTAAGACGCACGCGAATGGACGCGCACGGGCAGCCGTACGCGCTGCTGTGCGATCGGGCGTAGACATCACACGTTCGGAGGACACGTCAGCCGCCCGGACGAACCCTCCGCTACGCGACACTTGCCGCCGAAAGCCGCGGTGTCGACGTGGCGGAGGAGGTTGACGATGGCCATTTCCATCTCTGTGGTGGTACTGCTCCTGATCCTCGCGGTGGTCTTCCTGCGCAACGGCGCGCTGAAACCCACGCACGCGGTGGTCTGCGTACTGCTCGGCTTCTATCTGTCGACCACCAGCATGGCGCCGACCATTCAGAACGGGCTCACCGCGACGGCGGACATCGTGAGCAGCCTGCGCCCCTGACGTGCGGGTCCAGGTGCGTGTCAGCCGTGCGTCAGCTGTGTGAGAACACGCCGATGCCGTTGGGGACCGGGCGTTCGGCGCCGCCGGAGGGGTGGTTGAGGACGCTCACCGTGCCCGCTCCCGGCATCCGCGCGACCATGGTCGTGGAGCCGCCCCCATCCAGACTGAAGGCGTCGACGGAGCCCAACGTCCGCATGGTGTGCGCCACTTCCGCGATGGTCAGTCCGCGCCGGTAGTCGGGCGCGCCGTCGAGGGCGAGCAGAAGCAGGCGCCGCCCCTTGTTCGCGATGCCCACGGCGGTCCGCACGGCCGAGGTGGTGTTGTTCAGACCGGGCAGCGGCTGCCCGTGAGTGACGACCGGATAGCCGCCGATCGCGAAGCGGTACCGGATCCGGCTGCCGGCCGCGACGAGCCAGTGCCGAATGCGGACCGCCTGCCCCTTCGCCAGCTCGCGCAACTGCCGCGCGCCCGCCTCGCGCCCCACCAGCACGGTGGTGCCGGACGCGATGCGACCGCTGCCGGGTGTGGTGGCCGCCGACACGACCCGGCCGCGGCGGACCGTCACCTCGTAGGTGTCCGCGCTGCAGGGCGCGGCGCGGTCGATGTCGGTGCCGCAGATGGCCCGCTTCCGGGAGACACCGCCCCAGGCCGAGGTGAACGCGCCGATGGAACCCTGCGGCAGCGCGTACTGGTTGAGTCCTTCGAGCGCCCACCGTCCCCGGGAGCTGCGCACGGAACCGTCGAGGGCCAGGCTGTCCAGCCGGGCCCGGCCGTCGAGGCCCACGCCGAGCACGTCCTTCGTGGTCGTGCCGGGCGGCAGGGCGGGGCCGAAGCGCTGGCCGTCCGGGACCGCCGCCTTCAGGGTGCGGCTGTTCGCGATCGCCGGACCCACGGTCGCGCCCGTGGCCTCGACCCCCGGATGCTGGGTCTCGGAGATGTCGAAGAAGTCACCGTTGACGCCGGCGACGGCGCCCTGCGCCTCGGCCAGCCGGGAGACGGCCGCCCGGGAGGCCACGGCCGCGGAGTGGAGGAGATCGACCCGCACATGACGGTTGCTCAGATCGACGCTCAGTACGTGTGCGCGTGCCACGCCCTGGGCGGCCGGGACGTCGAACTCCTTGTACGTGATGCCCGGGGCGACGGCCTTGCCGGTGAGGGCCTTCGCGTCCGCGACCGTGCCGTGCCAGGTGTGGTTGCCTTGCACGCCGCTGGCCGGTGCCGCCCCCGCCAGGGCCGCACCGGCCAGCGCGCTCCATGCCGTGAGTACCGTCAGTGCTGTTCTGAGTCGTCCGTCGCGAGGTGTCACGGTGCCCCCTGAGGTCTCATCAACTGTCGTGTGGCTCAGGGGGATTGCAGCAGACCGCGACGACCTCCGCAGGGTCTAGGCGTCTACGACGCGGGAACGGATGAGAAAACGCACTCCTTCGGGTGCTTCCAGGGAGAATCCGCTGCCGCGGCCCGCCACGACGTCGACGATCAGCCGCGTGTGGCTCCACAGCTCGTACTGGCTCTTCGACATCCAGAACGTCACCGGCTCGTCCAGCCCCTCGACGTCCAGCTCGGCGAGCAGCACGTCGGAGCCGCCGGTGCGGAACTCGCCCTCCGGGTAGCACATGGGCGCACTGCCGTCGCAGCAGCCGCCGGACTGGTGGAACATCAACGGTCCGTGGACCGCCCGCAGCCGCCGCACCAACTCGGCGGCCGAGGGCGTCAGCTCCACGCGCGGGGCGGCTTCCGTCGTCTCCTGGTGGTCCATGGCGTGTCCCTGCCTTGATGTGCGGATACGGATGCCACCGCTCCGCGCGAGGGTCGGTCGGTCCGGCCCAGTCAACTCCCGGCTTGGTTGCAGACAGGTTGCATGACGTCGGGGGGAGGAGGACCAGGTGCCACGGAGAGGGAAGAGCCACGTGCGCTCGGTGCGCGGCGGCCGCCCGTCAAGGTTGGTGTGTGACGCTCACTGCTACGGTCAGCGTGCCCCTGTTGTCCTCGGAGCAGGACCCGGCGGCGTCGTTGATCCCCAGTTGCAGGGGGCCGTTTTGAGCTGCCCGGAAAGCCAGTTTTCGCCCGACGGTGTGGACGGGGGCGTCCTGACTGTCGGAGAGGCGTGCCAGCAGGGTGCCGAACGGCGCCGCGGGCTTGATCTTGCAGCTCTTCGCCCCGTCCAGTGACTGGTCCGTGAGCGCGTCGTAGCCGGTCGGCCCGGTCACGGGTTTGTTCCGGTAGTCGACCGTCCATTCTCCGGAAACGAACCGCACGGTGACCCGGTCTCCCTGCTGGACGGTCAGTCTGGTCACCGACTGCCAGCCGGTCGTCGACCGGACGACCTGAGTGGTGGTCGTCGTCTTCGGGTCCTCCTTGAACGGCAGCACCCCGGTGAGGAACAGACCGCCGCTGACGCCGGCCACCAGCACCGCCGTACCGGCCAGTGCCCACCACAGCCGCTTCGGGCCCCTCGGGCGGGACGACTGCGGGGGCGGTGGTTTGAGTGACGTGGTGTGCAAGGCCGTCGGTACGGGCTCCCCGGCCGGGACGAGTCGCCCCTGGCCGCTGGTCACGGTGTCCGCGTCGGTCAATGCGGCTGAAGGCCGCAACACGCGCACGGTCGGTGACGGCAGTGGTCCGGCGTCCGCCTCCCCCGCCGCGACGCGCCACAGCGCGGTACGCGCAGTGGCCGCCGAAGGGCGCTCGTCGGGGGACTTGCGCAGCAGTGCCTCGACGGCCGGGCGCAGCGGGCCGAGCCGCTCCGAGAGGACGGGTTCCTCGTACGCCACCGCGTGCAGCGTCGCGGGCCGTGCCGGCCTGTGGAACGGGGACTGCCCGCCGCAGACCGTGGCGAGCGTCGCGCCCAGGGACCACAGGTCGGAGGCCGGGCCGACCGGCGATCCCATCACCCGCTCGGGAGCCATGTACTCGAGGGAGCCGATCAGTTCGCCGGTGGTCGTCAGGGACTCGCCGTCGTCCAGGGCCGCGATACCGAAGTCGGTGAGGACCGCGTTGCCGTCGCGGCGCAGCAGGACGTTGGCGGGCTTGACGTCACGGTGCAGGGTGCCGGCCGCGTGCACGGCCTCCAGCGCGTCGAGCAGTTGCACGCCCAGGGAGGCGGCGTGCTGCGGCGTGAGCGGTCCGCTCTCGGCGATCCCATGGGCCAGTGAGGGCCCCTCGACGAGTTCCATGACGATCCACAGCCGGTCCTCGGACTCGACCAGGTCGTGGACACCCACCACATGGGGATGCGACACCCGGGCGACCGCGCGCGCCTCACGGACCGCGCGACGCACCCGTATGCGCTGCTCCTCGTCGCCGTGGATGAGGATGTGCAGTTCCTTGGCCGCGACCGGGCGGTCCAGCAACTGGTCGTGGGCGCGCCAGACCGTGCCCATCCCGCCTCTGCCGAGAATGCCGTGAAGCAGATACCGACCGGCGATCAGCCGCCCTGAGCCGTGTTCCGAACGCGTCGCCGCCTGGTGATCGCCATCTCCGGATATCACGCGCTCTCTCACGTTTCCTTCCCGGTGGACTGGGCGCCCGCCGGCCGTCGTTCGATCAGTCGTCGTTCGTTCGTTCCGTCGTCGTTCGTTCGGGGCCGAGCATAGCGGAGCGCATCATGGTCACATGTCGTCAACTCGCCTGCGGTGAAGGGCCTTTGACGACCGATGTTCTTCGGGGTGGGCGTCCTGGAGATTGCGCGGTACTCGGACGCGTGCGGACGGATCGATTCCTTCGGCCGTGCGGGCCGCCCAGGGGCCGGTGGTCAGGATGCCCAGGGCGAGGATGGCCAGACCGCAGCCGGCGATGATCCACCAGGCGGCCGGGCGTGCCCCGGCGGCGATCGCTGCGCCGGTCACCGCGATGCCGAGCGCGGCGCCGACCTGGCGGCTGGTCGCGGCGATCGCGGCGGCCACCCCGGCCTGGGCGCGTGGCAGGCCCGAGACCGCTGTGTGGGTGATGGGCGCGTTGACGAAGCCGAAGCCCAGTCCGAACAGTGCGTACGCCGCGTAGAGCAGGATGTCCGAGCGCTCGGCGGATCGGGTGGCGGGGACGGCCAGCAGGCCGCCGGTGGTGATGCCGGCCCCGGCGAGCAGCAGTGGGATACGCGGGCCGCGGCTGCCCACGATCCGCCCGGCCAGTGGCGGGCACACGAAGGACAGCACCGCCATCGGCAGCAGGTGCACCCCGGTACTCAGGGCGCTGAGCCCCAACACCTGTTGCAGGTAAAGAGTGTTGGCGAAGAGGAAGCCGCCGAGCGCGGTGAAGGCGCACACCGCCATCACCGTCGCCCCGCTGAAGGGCGCGCTGTGGAAGAGGCGCGGGTCGACCAGCGGTTCGTCGCGCCTCCTCTCGTAGGGGATGAAGGCGGCCAGCGCGCCGGCCGCGGTGATCAGGCAGTTCACGATGGCGGGGGAGGTCCAGCCCCGGCCCGGTGCCTCGATGATGGCGTACGTCAGTGTGCCGAGCGCGGTGATCACCAGCAGTTGCCCCACCGGGTCCAGCCTGCGGGGCCGTGGCGCGCGTGACTCCGGGACGAACAGGGCGGTGAGCAGGAGCGCGGCCAGCCCGATCGGCACGTTCAGCCAGAACACCGACCGCCACCCGGCCGTCTGCACCAGTACGCCGCCGAGGATCGGGCCGGCCGCCATGCTGATGCCCACCACCCCGCCCCAGACGCCGATGGCCCTTGCCCGCTCCCGCGGTTGTGGGAAGGCGCCCGCGAGGATGGCCATGGCGACCGGGGTGAGCATGCAGCCGCCCACCGCCTGTGCCATGCGGAAGACGATCAGCCAGTCCAGCGACGGTGCCAGGCTGCACAGCGCCGATCCGCCGGTGAACAACACGAGCCCGAGGAGGAAGACACGTCGTCTCCCGACGCGGTCGGCCGTGGAGCCGGCCAGGATGAGCAGCGAGGCCAGCACGATGGTGTACGCGTCGAGGGTCCACTGCAGGCCCGACACGGAGCTGTGCAGGTCTTCCTGTATCGAGGGCAGGGCGACGTTGAGGATCGTGGTGTCGAGGCTGACCAGCAGCACGCTCAGGCAGCAGACGGCCAGGACCAACGAGGGTCTGCTGCGGTCGGGTTGAGACACGTCGGCCGCCCTTTCCGGGGTCAGTGCCGCGGCCGGTCGGTGGTGTGGGCCTCGGCGAAGTCCCAGAGCACCGGGAGGAATTCCTCGGGCGTCTCGGTCTGGGGCATGTGGCCGGTGCCTTCCAGCAGACGGAACTCCGCTTCGGGGATGGCCTGCGCGTACGCGCGTCCGTAGTCGGCGTCCACGACCTGGTCGCTTGCGCCCCATGCGACCAGGGTCGGGTGGGTGACCTTGGCGAGGCGGCCGGGCAGGGTGGAGTCGGTCATGGCGTGCGGGCCCGAATAGATCTGCAGGGTGGCACGGTTGGCGGCCATGACCGCGCGCTGCGCCTCGGTCAGTGCGCTGGGGTCGAAGCGGAACTTCGAGGGATCGTGGAAGGAGAGTCGGGACAGCTCGACGGGCGTCAGGGAGAAGGTGTCGGCTATCGGATGGCCGGGGACGGGGATGCCGACGGCATTGACGAGGGTGACGCTGCTGATGCGAGGGCTGCCGAGGGTCGCGAGTTCGGCGGCGATCCAGCCGCCGATCGAGTTGCCGACAACGGCGACGTCCCGCAGGTCGAGAGCGTCGAGCAGTTGGGCGTAGACCTGGGCCAGGGTCGTGACGTCGGTCAGCCACTCGGGGCGGGCAGTGCCGTCGAAGCCGGGGTGGACGGGCGTGAACACCCTGGCCGGACGCTGCTCGGCCAGCAGGCCGGCGAACGGGGTGACGGTCTGCGGGCCGCCGCCTCCGTGCAGCAGCAGGAAGGGGCGCCCCTCCTGCCCGAAGAGGTCGACGGTGATGTCGAGGGTGCCTTGGTCGAGCGTGAGGGTGTGGGTGCTGCGGGTCATTCGGTGCTCCTCAAGTGGGCCGCGTCGAGAGGGAAGTCGAGAGGCAAGGGGGTTGCCGTCACGCGAAATCGGTCGCGGGGACGGTGGCGTAGCGGCTCATCACCGCGACGGTCGACTCCGGGGTCAGCTCCTGGCCGCCCGCGATCATGTTCCGCAGGTCGCGGAAGTACTGCACGTACAGGTCGGGCGTGAAGGTGTTGAGCATCACCGCGGGCGTGTCACCGAGGTTGGCGAAGGTGTGGGGGGCGCCGGGCGGGATCATGGCGAGCGTGCCGGCCGGGGCCACATGGGTCGTCTCACCGATGGTGAAGTGCACGGTGCCGGAGACGACGTAGAAGCCCTCGTCGTGCTGGGCGTGGCGGTGCTGCGGCGGGCCCTGGGTGTGCGGGGCGATGGTGATCTCTCCGATTCCGAGGCGGTGCCCGGTGGTGCTCCCGTCCTCGAGGATGCGCATCTGTGTGGGGCCCAGTTGGATCGTCTCGCCGTCGTCCGGGCCGACCACGGAAACCGTGCTCATTGCTTCTCCTTCGTGAGAGCCGACTCTCACGAGAGTAGAGAAGCCGAGTGGCATAATGCAAGTCGACTCTCACGACGAGTGATGACTGCTAAAATGCGGGTGAGTCAACAGGAGGAGTCCCACCATGACGGCGCAGGCGGGCACCGGCCGCACCAACCAGAAGCAGCGCACGCGGACGGCGATTGTTGCGGCCGCCCGGGATCTCACCGGCACGGGCGCCGAGGTGACCATGCCCGCGATCGCCCGCGCGGCCCTGGTCTCCGAGGCCACCGCCTATCGGTACTTCCCCGACCTGCCGTCGCTGATCAGTGAGGCCCTGGCCGGCGTCTGGCCGCCCCCCGCCGAGGCGCTCGCGCCGGTCGCGGACTCCGCCGACCCCGTCGAACGCGTCGCCTTCGCCTGCGAGTTCCTCCTTCGCGGCATCCTCGCCCGGCAGGGCTCGGTACGCGCGATGATCGCCGCCACCATCACCCGGCCCGAGACGGTGACCACGCGACCGGGCATTCGTTTCGGACTCATCGACCATGCGCTCCTCCCCTTGGAGGACACGCTCGGCGCGACGGACCCGGACGCGTTCACCCAGCTCAAGCGGGGCCTCGCGGTGGTCGTGAGCGCCGAGTCGCTCTTCACCCTCACCGATCTGTGCGGGCTCGACCCCGACGAGGCCGTCATCAGCGCCGTACGGACCGCGACCACCTTGACCGAGGCCGCGGTGCGCGCGATCGCGTAGTGCCCGGGTCGGGGTTCCCGACGAGGCTGCCGACGCTGGAGTCCCCTGGTGGGCGAGGTATGCGGATGAGGGCGGGCTGACCGCTGCGGGACGTCAGCACCGGGAAGCGGTACGGATGCAGTCGGCCGAGCTGTTCGAGCGGCAGATCAAGCCACCGGAGGCCGCACGGCGCCGGCGGGTGAGCCGGAAATCGCCCTGTCAGTGGCACCAGCTGTGGCAGGACGGCGCAGTTCAGGCCCTGGCCTCCCGTGGCCCGAGCGGACCACGGTGCCGACGCGGGCACACCCCGGACCGGTTGAACGCACATGTCTCCTGCACGATGCGGCAGTTGATCGCCGAGCGGGAGCGGCTGACGGTGTTCCTGCTGCCCGCCCACTCGCCCGACCTCGACCCGGTCGAGGGCGTATGGGCGCACGTCAAACGTAGTCGGGCCACCTCGCCGTTGTCGCCCTCGACCGCCTGGGGACGCTCGTCCGCAACCGGCTCGAACGCCTCCCGTACCGGCCCGAGGTCCTCGACGGCTTCATCGCCGGAACCGGCCTGGCCCTCGACGACTCGACGTCACCCTGACGAGCCGAAGTCAGGTAAACGGGGACCTCACCAGTGGAGCAGCGACTGCCCGGGCGGACCAGTTGGAGTGGACAGGACCCGAGCACCCGGGGCCAACTTGGAGAAGAGGTCCGCCGGGGTCGTTTCCCGCGGCTGCCTGGATGCGTCGCCCGACACCATGGAGCGCTCATGAAAGGGATGGCCGCGGCGACAGTGCCGGCGGTTTCCGCCATGCCGCTTGCTGCTGCATGCGGCTGTCCCAGGCGGACGATCTCGTCCGCCTGCGGCAGGCCCACATCTGGAGCGCTGTCGGCGGGCGTCCCCGTATACATCGACTCGGCCGCACCCGGCAGCGCGTCCGACGCCACAGTGGTACGTCGTACACGCATCCGGCAGCAAGGTCGAACCCGATTGACGGGGGTCTGATGACCGGGCACACGAGCGCGCGGATGCGGCGTCCCGCACGAACGGTGGCGGGCTTTTTGGCTGCTTTGCTGCCGGTCGCGGTCGCGTTGGGGGTGTATGCGTTCGGCCGCACGCACACACCCGACTACACCAGCGGCCTGTTCGGGCAGCACGGCGTCGGCGTCTACGAACTCAAGTCGCGCCTGGGCAGCGCTCTGATGGCACTCGCGGTCGTCCAACTGCTGCTCGGGCTGTGGATGTACCGGCGCCTACCGGGAGCGGGGGCCGCGCCGCACCGGGTGCACCCCACACACCGGCTCATCGGCCTCCTTGCCTTTCTGCTCTCGCTGCCGATCTCCTACCACTGCATCACCGCCTACGGAGTTGATTTCGCGAGCAGTCGAGCAGCGGTGCACTCCATTACGGGCTGCGTCCTGTACGGCGCGTTCGTCGCCAAGGTGCTGGTGGTACACAGCCGCCGACTGCCCGGTTGGGCGCTTCCGGCCGCCGGCGGCGTCCTGGTCACCGCCATCGCACTGATGTGGTACACAGCCGCCTTGTGGTTCTTCACCGGCTCCGCCCCCGGCTTCTGACGAACCGGCAGCTCACAGTGCGGGAGTTCCGTCACAAGCTTGCCCGGGACGTCTGCCAAGGCAGGCGCGGGCAGTTCATGCAGGCGTACCGCGAGGGGCAGGAGGACCAACTCGGTGCGCTCTGCCTGGTCCTGAACGCTGCTGTGCCGTGGAGGACCCGCTACCCGGATGCTGCCTGCCGTCACCGCTGTGCGGGCGCTGCCCGCCGACCAGTGCGAGCACGAGGTCCTGTACCACTGGACAGCGCACGCGCTTCGCCGACGAAGACGGGCGGCGAGGGAGCCGGACGGATCTTCGAGTTCGATGTCACGATCGGCGCTGAGCACCGGAAGGGCTACGGGGCAGAAGCCGTAGTGCTGCTGCTGCGCTTCATGTTCGCTGTTCGCGGGTGGAGGCGGCCTGTCGTTGGAGGTGGAGGCGGCCCGTCACTGAAAGCAGGACTGCCCTCAGCTGCGCAAGGTGGCACGCAGGCGTAGGCCGACAGTTGTGAGACCTTCGAAGGTGGTGACCTGATAGCTGGGTTCCGGTCCGGGCGGTTCGCTCAAGTGGTAGCGACGGGCGGTCTGCGCAGTCAGGAGCGTCAGCATCGCCATGGCCAGAGCGGCTCCCTCGCAGCCGTGCGGCCCGGTACCGAAGGAGAGGAAGACCCCGGGTTTCGCCCGCGAGCACGAATCATCGAGCCAGCGCTCGGGTTGGAACTGGTCCGGCTCGGCGTGTTCCCGTGCGTCGCGGTGGGCGGTGTAGGGGCAGACGAGAACGGTGGACCCGGCGTCGATGGTGTAGCCGGCGAGCTGAGTCTGTCGCGTGGCGCGCCGGGTCAGCAGCCAGCTCGGGGGGTGCAGCCGGAGCACCTCGCGCACCACTGCCTGGGTGTATTGCAGGCGGTCGAGGTGGGCGCTGGTCGTGGCGGCCGGGTCCGCGGGCAGCAAGGCGGCTTCGGCCGCGACGCGGTCCGCTGCCTGGGGATACCGGGCCAGGTGGAGCAGGATCCATCCGGCTGCCCGGGAAGGTGTCTCGAAGGTGGCGACGGTGATTCCGGGGAGAGTGTCGAGGATGGCCTCTTCCGGCAGTAGGCCGTAGCGGGGGGAGGGCCGGAGCATCTGTCCCAGCATGTCGTCACCGAGCCGGCCCGATGAACGACGCCGGCGGACGATGGGCCGCAAAGCGTTGGTGAAGGCGACTTGCTGCCGTGTGCGGAACCGCCGTGCTGGTGTGGGCATCCAGCGTGGCCATACCCAGCGCGAGGGGCGTACGAGCACCTCCCGGGCCAGGAAGAGCCGTGAGGCAAAGGGCAGCAGGGTGGGAGCGTCTTCGGAGAAGAGGTAGCGCACGCCGATCTCCGCCAGGGCGTGCCGGACCGTGGGCAGAATTTCGACGTCCTGGCCCGTGGGCCACTGGTCAGCAAATCGAGCGGCACTGGGCGCAATCTCACCGATCCGGGCTGCAACCGCCTGCGGGCGCAGTCCGCGCATGCGGGCGGCGTGAGCACGCGCACGCTCCTCAGGCGTCGGTGCTCCACTCGACCGCTTCAACGGCGGGAAGAGAGGCGAGGGTGCCTTGGGGAAGTCCTGCGCGTGGCGCAGGACTGCTTCACACGGCCCGGCCGTAGCGGCTACGTAGACACCCGAGTCCAGTTGCCAGACGTCCCCGCACTCGTCAGCGCCACGGCGTGCCACTGCCAGCCGGTCGCGGCTCCAGGCCGCGAAGCTGATTTCGGGCAACCGCGGCGGCTCATTCATTCGGCCCATGAGATCGTCCCTGACGCTGGTACCTGTCCAGGCCGATACCGTCGGCAGCTTGGCCGGGAGCCGACGGGCGCCCGGGGGCACCCGTCGGCAGTGCGGTCAGACCCGGTCGTCCCCGGCGTACCCGTCCCATTCGTGTTCCCCGTACGCGCCGTAGTGGCGGGTGAAGGACAGTTTGCCGAGCAACTTGGCGATCATGATGCACTCCTCTCGCCTGTCTGAGACCTCCCAGCCGAGGGTTCAGCCGAGAAGTTCCCGGCAGCACCAAATGCCGCACATGCCATATTGTCACACATGCCACATATGTCACATACTTGCTCGCCAGAACCTTCGGCAACGGGCGCGGCAGCCACCGAGCCTGTACTTCAGCCCGACGCCGGTCGATCCGTGCGGGATCTTGACCGGCACGCTGCGTCTTCAGTTGGCGCAGCAGGAGAGCTTGGCGACGTCCGCGGTGACTGGTGAAGGAGTGCCGCCTGAGGCTGTTCTTACCTTTCAGGGGCATGCCTCTTACCCTTGAAGAGCACGCCCTTGCGCTGGGGAAGCGCCCCTACGACCTGCGCCACGCCGGCATCTTTCGAATCCCTGC
Organism: Streptomyces sp. NPDC058086; assembly: GCF_042885015.1. Lineage (NCBI taxonomy): Bacteria > Bacillati > Actinomycetota > Actinomycetes > Kitasatosporales > Streptomycetaceae > Streptomyces > Streptomyces sp. NPDC058086. The sequence goes on from NZ_JBHVST010000022.1 coordinate 113,314, forward strand.
TCAGTTGTGCGCCGAAAAGGGCGCCTGACGGGCATCTGCCCTGTTCAGGCGCCCTTTTTTCGTGTCTAGAAGAAGCCCAGCTTCTTCGGCGAGTAGGACACCAGAAGGTTCTTGGTCTGCTGGTAGTGCTCCAGCATCATCTTGTGCGTCTCGCGGCCGATACCGGACTGCTTGTAGCCGCCGAACGCCGCGTGCGCGGGGTAGGCGTGGTAGCAGTTCGTCCACACCCGGCCCGCCTGGATCGCACGGCCCGCGCGGTACGCGGTGTTGATGTCGCGCGTCCATACGCCGGCACCGAGGCCGTACAGCGTGTCGTTGGCGGTCTTGATGGCGTCGTCGAAGTCGTCGAACGACGTGACCGAGACGACCGGGCCGAAGATCTCCTCCTGGAAGATCCGCATCCGGTTGTCACCCTCGAAGATCGTCGGCTGGACGTAGTAGCCGCCCTTCAACTCCCCGTCGTACTCGACACGTTCGCCACCGGTGAGAATCCTGGCGCCCTCCTGCCGGCCGATGTCCAGGTAGGAGAGGATCTTCTCCAACTGGTCGTTGGAGGCCTGCGCGCCGATCATCGTGTCGGTGTCGAGCGGGTGGCCCGGCTTGATCAGCTCGGTGCGGGCGACCGCTGCCTCCATGAACTCGCCGTAGTGACCGCGTTGGACGAGCGCCCGTGACGGGCAGGTGCAGACCTCGCCCTGGTTGAGGGCGAACATCGTGAAGCCCTCGAGCGCCTTGTCCCGGAAGTCGTCGTTCTGCGCCCAGACGTCGTCGAAGAAGATGTTCGGGGACTTGCCGCCGAGCTCCAGCGTGACCGGCTTGATGTTCTCCGAGGCGTACTGCATGATCAGCCGCCCGGTCGTGGTCTCACCCGTGAACGCCACCTTCGCCACCCGCGGGCTGGACGCGAGCGGCTTGCCCGCCTCCACGCCGAAGCCGTTGACGATGTTGACGACGCCCGGCGGCAGCAGGTCCGCGATCAGGCTCATCCAGTAGTGAATGGACGCCGGGGTCTGCTCGGCGGGCTTGATGACGACCGCGTTGCCCGCCGCCAGCGCCGGGGCAAGCTTCCAGACCGCCATCAGGATCGGGAAGTTCCAGGGAATGATCTGCGCGACGACCCCGAGCGGCTCGTGGAAGTGGTACGCGACGGTGTCGTCGTCGACCTCGCCGAGGGAACCCTCCTGGGCGCGGATCGCCCCCGCGAAGTAGCGGAAGTGGTCGACGGCCAGCGGGATGTCGGCGGCCAGGGTCTCGCGCACCGGCTTGCCGTTCTCCCAGCTCTCGGCGACCGCCAGCTTCTCCAGGTTCGCCTCCATCCGGTCGGCGATCTTCAGCAGGATGTCGCCGCGCGCGGTGACGGAGGTGCGGCCCCAGCCGGGCGCGGCCGCGTGCGCCGCGTCCAGCGCTCGCTCCACGTCCTCGGCGGTGCCCCGCGCGATCTCCGTGAACGGCTGCCCGTTCACCGGGCTCGGGTTCTCGAAGTACTGCCCACGAGCCGGCGGCACGTACTCGCCGCCGATGAAGTGGTCGTAACGCGCCTGGTAGGAGACGATCGCGCCCTCGGTGCCGGGCGCCGCGTAACGGGTCATGCTGGTCTGCCTCCCGGAGAAGCGCTGCCCGCCGTTGGACAGCTCTCGCCGCGAGGCTAGGAGCGCGGACGTTGCAACGACGTTGCGGACGCGGCAGGTCAGCCCTGCCCGACGGCCGGCCGACGCCGCGCCGCGAACGCCGCGGGGTGCAGTCGGCCCGGTGGCGCGGCCTGTTCGCGCTCCAGCCCCTCCAGCCGGGCCCGCACCGTCGCCGTCGGGCGTACGGCGGCCAGCGCCCGCCATACGTCGAGGTCGTCCTCGCCCCACGGGGCGCGCGCCCAGTCCGCCAACAGGTCGGGGTCGCGACGGGCGATGAGCGCCGTACGGAGCCCGTCGGCGAGGCGGCGCCGCAACCGCACCACGGCCGGGGCCCCCGAACCCGGCAACAGCGGACCGGCGTACGCCGCCGCGGCCGCCGTGACCGCGCCCGTACCGAGCCGCCGTTCGACGACCGCCACGTCGGACTCGACCGGCGCCATGAGCCGGTAGGGCCGTGAGCCCAGCAGGCCGGGGCCGAGCAGTCGGCGCAGTCGGGTCAGCTCGGCGCGCAGGGTCACCGGCGTCACCGACTCGTCCTCGTACAGCGCGCACAGCAACTCGTCGCCCGACAGCCCCTCCGGATGTCTTGCCAGCAGCACCAGGATCTCGCTGTGTCTGCGGCTGAGCCTGACCTTCCGGCCGCCCGCGACCAGTTGGGCCTCGTCGCGGCCGAGCGCGGTCAGCTCGAGCGTGTCCGCCGCCGATTCCGCCGGTGCGAGCAGTGCCAACTGGGACTCGGCGGCCCGCGCCACCGCCTGCACGAAACCGAGACTGTGCGGATGCGCGAGCCCGTCCCCACCCGTGATGTCCACCGCGCCGAGCACCCGCCCCGTGCGCGGATCGTGCACCGGCGCCGCGGCGCACGTCCAGGGCTGGACCCGGCGGATGAAGTGCTCGGCCGCGAACACCTGCACGGGCCGGTCCACGGCGACCGCCGTTCCCGGCGCGTTGGTGCCGACCGAGGTCTCCGACCACCGCGCGCCCGGTACGAAGTTCATCCGCCCCGCCTGCCGCCGCGTCGCCGGATGTCCCTCGACCCACAGCAGCCGACCCTGGGCGTCGCACACCGCGAGAAGGTGCTCGCCGTCCGCCGCGAACGTCCCCATGAGCTCCCGGAAGAGCGGCATCACCCGGGCCAGCGGATGCTCCGCCCGGTAGGAGCCCAGGTCGCCGTCCGTGAGCTCCACCCGTGCCGTGCCGTCCGGTGCGACACCGGCCCGTGCCGACCGCCGCCATGAATCGGCCACCACGGAGCGCACCGGCCGCGGCACCGTGCCCGCCTCGGTGAACGCCTCGTGCGCGCGGCGCAGTATCCGCACCCGCTCGACGGGGTCGGCTCCTGGTTCGAGGGCCACCCACGGTTCGGTCAACTCGGCCTCCCGGTAGGCGATGCGACTGGGACCATCGTCACTCCCGGTGCGGGCGCGGACAAGCACCGTGACGGAGCTCCTCACATGGCGCTCACATCGGCGTGGGTCGTCGGGGAGCCGCGGCGGGCACTCCGTCAGGCGAAGTTGACGAGCCTCATGTACCGCGTCCAGTCCCAGTTCGGCCCCGGATCCGTGTGGTTGGTGCCCGGCACCTCGTAGTGGCCGATGATGTGAGCCCGGTCCTTGGGGATGCCGTGCTTCGTGCAGATCGCGGCGGTCAGCTTGGCCGACTCCTCGTAGAGCGCGTTGGTGAAATAGGCGGGCCGGTCCACCCAGCCCTCGTGTTCGATGCCGATGCTGCGGGTGTTGTAGTCCCAGTTCCCCGCGTGCCAGGCGATGTCGCGCTCCCTGACACACTGGGCGACATGCCCGTCCGCCGATCGCACGAGGTAGTGCGCGGACACCTTCTTCTCGGGGTTCTGGAAGATGGCCACGGTCTTGGAATAGGTCTCCTGCGTGACGTGAATGACCACGTAGTCGAGCGGATAGGCCGTCGGCCGACTGGACGCCGTGTAGTTGGAGGTGCTCGCCGGTGCCCATTCGGCGAGCGGATAGTCGACGGCCGCCGTCTCCGCCGTCGCCTCTGTGCCGGGCAATAGCGTGTACGGGAGGGCGGCGAGGGCGGCGCCGCCCTTGAGCAGGCGTCGTCGGCTCGGGAACGAACTTGCCCGTTCCATGGGGGAGTTGCCTTTCGGTGTCGGGGGGCGAGGGCCGGCCGCGCTCAGCGGCGCAGCACCGCGGCGGTGTCACGCAGTTGCGCGTGCAGGCCGCGATGTGTCTCGCGCGCGGGCAGCCACTCCTTGCGGATCTTGGCGACGCACGTGTAGTTGGTGTCGCAGACGTTGGCGAGCGGCGATTCGACCGCCTGGGTCGCGAACTGGTAGGCGTCCAGCTCGCTGAACCCGTAGTCGCGCACCAACCACTGCACCAGGTCGAGCTGCGATATACGGAACGCGTCCTCCAGCGGGCGTGCCGAGCCGGTCGAGATGATGTGCGTGTCGGACTCGATACGCGGCCAAGGGGTGGCGACTCCCTTGAGCAACTCGACGATCACCACCGTGTTCATCGCGCACTCGACGGCCACACCACACGTCTCGCCCTCGCCCTGCCGCGCATGCCCGTCACCGAGGCTCAACAGGGCGCCCTCGACGTTCACCCCGAGGAAGCAGGTGACGCCGGCCCGCATCTCCGGAGTGTCCATGTTCCCGCCGTGCGCGTCGGGCACCAGCGCGGAGCGCACCTCGAGGTTCGCGGGCGCCACTCCGACGGTCCCGTGCATCGGGTCCATGGGCAACTCGATCCGGATGTCGCTGTCCCGGGCGCTGAACAGGGCGGTGCGCCGCTCCCGGTCGAGCTGCCAGATCCACACGGTCTCCGGCAGCGGCGGCTGCAGCGTGGCCGTGGTGTGTGTGGAGGTGAGCGCGCCGAACAGCGGGACCGTCGTCGAGGCCGCCCAGTCGCGAGCAGGCTCGATCGACACGAAGTGCACCGCCACGGTGTCGCCCGGCTCCGCACCCTCCACGTGGAAGGGACCGGTCTGCGGATTGAGGAACGGGAACTCGCACACCTCGGACACCAGGTCCTTCTCCGAGCGCACCCGCCCGGCGAAGCAGTCCTCCGTGTACAGATCGAGGACGGTGCCCGGCGCGATGCGTGCCACGGGCGGCGCGCCGCCGAACGTCCAGGCGTACTCGCCCGGTTCGGGGCGCACGGTCAGGATGCGGGGGTCACTCATGGCTGCACGGCTCCGCTCTGCCGAAGGTCGGGGGACTCGGGGGACGAGGTCTCGTCGAGGTGGACACGGGCGGTCTCGGCTATGCGCCCGGGGTGGCGCCGCGACAGGACGATCAATACCACGACCCCGGCCGCCATCCAGACTCCGACAACCGGTCCCGCGTACGAAACGGGCGCGGTGAGTTCGGAAACGAAGTCGAAGACGGGCAGGCCCGCGGCCGTCAGCAGCGCGGGGACGAAGGCAACGATGCCCAGCAGAGGGAAGAGCAGATGCCGCACCGGTTTGAGTAACTCGCGTCTGCGGCGCAGGAAATAGCACGCACAGGCGAGGTTCACCACGATGTACACGCCGATGACGACCGTGACGATCACCGTCGCGAGCAGTAGGAACGCCGTGACGGGGTCGTAGTACAGACCGAGGCCCAGGACAGCCACGACCGCCACGGCGCACTGCGCGGCGACGCCTGCGACGGGGGAGCGGTGCCTCGGATGCAGGTGCGCGAAGAGCCGCGGGAACACCTCGATCCGGGCCAGGGCGAAGGCCGTGCGGGTGGAGACTGTCGCGCAGGCGTTGGCGTTGGCGATCGTGGAGTTGACCACCGCGAGGAACACCAACACCCAGAACAGTCCGAAGGAAGCGCGGGCCACGCCTTCCCAGGACGACGCGCCGGAGGCTCCGAAGCCCCCGAAGCGGTCGGGGCCGAAGTACACCGACATGGCGTACGTGGTGAGGACGTAGAAGAGACCGATCCCCAGTGCCGCGCCGAGGACCGCGCGGTGCATGGTCCGGCGGGGATCCTTCGTCTCCTCGGCGAGCGGTGCCGCCGCCTCGAATCCGGCGAAGGCCAGCACCGTGTAGACCGATCCCGCGAACACGCCGCTGACGCCTTCGTATCCCTTGGCCGTGTGAGAGGTTCCGAACACCGACAGTGTGTTGTCCCCTCCGGCCTTGGCGATCAGCCATACCGCGAAGACAAGGAAGACCAGCACTTCGAAGACGCCGAGGACGGTGCCGAAGCGAGCCGAGGCGCGCACTCCGAAGTATCCGGCGACCGCGATGATCGCCGCGCCCGCGAGCGACCATGGCCACCACAGGTCGTCCGGGTAGGAGGACCACTCCTGGTGCAGTGTGCCCGCCGTGGTGAACCCGAGTTGCAGGAGGAGTAGCGGTGGCACCAGCGCCTCGACGAACACATAGCCCCAGCCGACGAGAAACCCCACAGCAGGGTGCAGTCCCTGGGCCGCGTACGTGGCCACCGAGCCCGCGGTGGGCAACTGTCGTGCCAACTCGGCCACGCAGGACGCGGTGAAGAGGCAGGCGACGAGGGCTATCAGTACGGAAAGGGGCAGACTGCCGCCCGCGAAGGCCGCGCCCGACGGAATGGACGCGGCGACCGCCGCGGCCGGCGCCATGGCCGTGATGCTCTGGAACAGGACCTCCCGCAGCCCGACAGCCTCGCGCCGCAGTTCTGGAAGCGTCTCCCCCGACATCTGAACCCCCCGATCCCCCGATTCGCCCGGACAGCCGGCCATCGGCCCGACGGCTGCGCCTCGCGTGAATTACGGTACGGCGCTTGCCGGTTGGGCGGGAGGGCACGGCGTTCGTCGGTGGACAACTCCGGGACTGTGGACAACTCGGTGACCCGTGAGGGGGAAAGGGACCCTGAGTACCGCGCCGCCGACCGCGATGACCGCGCTACGCCCGCTCCGCGAACCCCGCCGGATCGTCGAGCACCGTCCGCACCACCGAGTGGGCGGCCCCCAGCAGCGGCCCCTCGGGTCCCAGCGGTGACACGGACACGGCGCAGGCGGGGCCCGCCGTGCGCCGGGACAACTCGTCCTCCAGCGAAGGCAGCAGCCACGGTGCGAGACCGGACAGCGCTCCACCCAGCACGACCGTCTCCGGATCGAGGAGGTTGACCGCGCCCGTGAGCGCGATACCGAGCGCGGTCCCGGCGTCGCGCAGGGCACGCCGTACCTCCGCATCGCCCTGGGCGGCACGCTCGGCCAGCAGCCCGACACGGTCCTCACGCGGCTCCAGACCGGCCGCGCGCAGCACGGCCTCCTCACCCGCGTACTGCTCGAGGCAGCCCCGTCCGCCGCACGGGCAAGGGGGCCCGTCCGGCCACACCGGTACATGCCCCAGCTCGCCCGCGAAACCGCGGGTTCCGCGCAGCAATCGTCCGTCCACGACCACGGCCGCACCGATGCCGATCTCCGCGGACACATGCAGGAAGTCGCGTGGGGTGGCGTCGCCGAGCCAGAGTTCCGCCAGACCGCCGAAGTTGGCCTCGTTGTCCACGGTCAGCGTGAGGTCCCCGGGCAGCAGCGCGCCCAGGTCCGTGTCGTGCCAGTCGAGGTTGGGGGCACGAACCACGGTCCGGGCGTCGCGGGCCACCAGACCGGGCACCGCGACCGCGAGGCCCGCGGGCCACAGCCCCTCCCGTTCGGCCTCGGCGACGACCTGCCGCACCAGCGCAGTCAGCTCCTGGAGCACCGGCTCGGGCGGCCGGCCGCGGTTCGTGCCGTGCCGCACCGCCCGCGCCCGTATGTCACCGCGCAGATCGACGGCGCACACCGACAGATGGTCGACGCCGACCTCCGCGCCTATCCCGGCGGGGCCGTGCCCGCTGACGGCGAGTGCCGAGCCCGGTCGCCCCACCCGTCCGGGCCGCTCGGGGCCCAGCTCTTCGAGGAGCCCCGAGCGGATCAGTTCGTCCACCAGCGTCGAGACCGCCGCCCTCGTCAGACCGATGTGCGAGGCGACGGCGGCACGCGACAGCGGCCCCTCCGCGCTCACGGTGTGCATGACACGGGAGAGGTTGCGGCGGCGCATGCCCTGTTGGGTGTCGGGCAGCCGACGGCCGGAACCGGTCGGGTGGGCCTCGTGCAGTGGTGCGGTCATGCCTCCGTCAGTCCTCGTCCGGCCGGTCCCCTAGGGGCTGTCCTCGTCTGTGCTCGCTCAGTGCTTGCTCAGTCCTTGTTCGGTTCCCGTTCCAGGAGCGGGGCCGCGTCGGAGAGTACCCCGGCGATCCTGGCGAGCGTCTCCTCGTCCCGGTCCACGGCGTCGAGCACCGGCCCGTGGGCCGTTCCCCAGCGGCGGGCCACCGCGGCCGGGTCCTCGCCGGTCAGCAGGCCCGCGGCCTGCGCGGCGGCACCCAGCGCGACCAGTTCCTTGGCCTCGGGCACCTGAACCGGACGTCCCGACAGCCGACGTACGGTCTGCTGCCAGGCCGTTCCCCGGGCGCCTCCGCCGATGAGCAGCAGCGGCGCGGAGCGGTCCGCGTCCGGGTCGAGCACCAGGTCGAGGGCGCCGAGGAGCGAGTGGACCGCGCCGTCGTACGCCGCCTGCAGCAACTGCCCGCCCGTCGTGTCGTGCCTGAGGCCGTGCAGCAGCCCCGAGGCATGGGGCAGGTTCGGCGTGCGCTCACCGTCCAGGTAGGGGAGCAGCGTCACGCCGACGCCCGGTTCGACGGCCTCGCGGTCGAGGCCCAGCAGCGCGGCGACACGATCGACGGCGAGCGTGCAGTTCAAGGTGCAGGCCAGCGGAAGCCAGTCGCCGCGTGCGTCGGCGAAGCCCGCGACGGTGCCGGTCGGGTCGGCGGGGCGCCGTGTCGAGACGGCGTACACCGTGCCGGAGGTGCCGAGGCTCAGTACGGCGGTGCCGGGGCGCAGTCCGAGGCCGAGCGCGGCGGCGGCGTTGTCACCGGTGCCGGCGGCTACCAGCGTGCCCTTGGAGAAGGGCAGCTCATCGCGGGCGTGCACGGTTCCGGCCACCTCGCCGGGCCGGGCGATGCGGGGGAGCATCACCGGGTCGAGTCCGACGTGCGCGAGGACTTCCTCGTCGTACCTCTCCGTACCGGACGCCCACCAGCCGGTACCGGAGGCATCGCCGCGGTCGGTCGTGCCCTCTCCCGTGAGGCGTTCCGTGAGGTAGTCGTGGGGCAGTCGTACGGCCGTGGTCGCGCGGACGGCGTCGGGCTCGTTCTCGGCCAGCCAGGCCCACTTCGTGACCGTGAAGGAGGGGCCGGGCATGCTGCCGGTGCGCTCGGCCCAGGCCTTCGGGCCGCCCAGCTCCTCGACCAGCCGACGGGCCTGCGGCGCCGAGCGCACGTCGTTCCACAGCAGGGCCGGGCGTACGGGATCGCCCTGGGCGTCGAGGGTGACGAGCCCGTGCTGCTGGCCGCCGATCGACACCGCGGCGGCCTCGTGGGCCGCCTCGCCGCACTGGTGCAGCGCCTCGCGGAGCGCGTCCCACCACTGCCGCGGGTCGCTCTCGCGGCCCGCCCCGGTGGAGACGGTGTGCGGCGCCTGCCCACTCGCCACCACCTGTCCGGTCGACGCGTCGACGACCAGGGCCTTGGTGGACTGGGTGGATGTGTCCACCCCGACGACGAGCGGACCCTCGGCTGCTGACATCGGGCTCTCCCTCTTCCGCGGCTCCGCGGGATCTGTCCTGGTGGTGGGGCTTGCGGACCGGTGTGGCCCAGGTTTCCTACTTCGTCTCTTCCCAGAGATGCCTCCGCATACTAATTTGTTAATCGCCATGACGAAATAGTCGGAGCTAGCAAGGAGCCGCGGCATGAACTACCAGCCCACCCCCGAGGACAGGTTCACCTTCGGCCTGTGGACCGTCGGCTGGCAGGGAAGGGACCCGTTTGGCGATGCCACCCGGCGCGCCCTGGACCCGGTCGAGTCGGTACAGCGCCTGGCCGAGCTCGGCGCCTACGGTGTGACCTTCCACGACGACGACCTGATTCCCTTCGGGTCGTCGGACAGCGAGCGCGAGTCGCACGTCAAACGCTTCCGCCAGGCCCTGGACGCGACCGGCATGCGGGTGCCGATGGCCACCACCAACCTGTTCACGCACCCCGTCTTCAAGGACGGCGCGTTCACCGCGAACGACAGGGACGTGCGTCGCTACGCGCTGCGCAAGACGATCCGCAACATCGACCTCGCGGTCGAACTCGGCGCGCAGACGTATGTCGCCTGGGGCGGCCGTGAGGGCGCCGAGTCCGGCGCCGCCAAGGACGTGCGCGTCGCCCTCGACCGCATGAAGGAGGCCTTCGACCTCCTCGGCGAGTACGTGACCTCCCAGGGCTACGACCTGAAGTTCGCGATCGAGCCGAAGCCGAACGAGCCGCGCGGCGACATCCTGCTCCCGACCGTCGGCCACGCGCTCGCCTTCATCGAGCGTCTGGAGCGCCCGGAACTGTACGGCGTCAATCCCGAGGTGGGCCACGAGCAGATGGCCGGGCTGAACTTCCCGCACGGCATCGCGCAGGCCCTGTGGGCGGGCAAGCTCTTCCACATCGACCTCAACGGCCAGTCCGGCATCAAGTACGACCAGGACCTGCGCTTCGGTGCCGGTGACCTGCGCTCGGCGTTCTGGCTGGTCGACCTCCTGGAGAGCGCGGGGTACGCGGGGCCGAAGCACTTCGACTTCAAGCCCCCGCGGACCGAGGACTTCGACGGGGTGTGGGCGTCGGCAGCGGGCTGCATGCGCAACTACCTGATCCTGCGGGAGCGCACGGCCGCCTTCCGTGCCGACCCCGAGGTCCAGGAGGCGCTGCGCGCGTCGCGCCTCGACGAGCTGGCGCAGCCCACCGCGGCGGACGGCCTGACGGGACTGCTCGCGGACCGTGCGGCCTTCGAGGAGTTCGACGTGGAGGCGGCCGCCGCGCGCGGGATGGCCTTCGAGCAGCTGGACCAGCTCGCCATGGACCACCTGTTGGGCGCGCGGGGCTGATCGTGTCCCGGTGAGGCCTGGCCCGTCCCGCGGGCCAGGCCACACATTTCGCTGCGTGGACCCGGCGGGGAATGCTCTGGAATCATGCGATCCACGGCATGAGTCCGTATCAACTTCGGCACAGGGGTCGCCCCATGACCGGTTCGAGGCGAGTCTTGACGGTATGGCCACCCCACCCTTACCGCCCCAGCCTCCCCGGCCGCCGGGAGACACGCCCCCTTCGGGAAACGGTGGCTTCGGCCCGCCGCCCGGAGGCTACGGGCCTCCTTCGGGAGGCCAAGGTCCCCCTTTCGAGGGCTACGGTCCCCCTCCGGGGGGTGATGGGCCCGAGCCTCCCGCTGGATTTCCCGGCGGTCCGGGAGGCCCTGGTGGCGGGCGGCGCCGTACTCCGCTGTTCCTCGCGCTCGCCGCACTCGTGGCCGTCGTGGCTGTCGTCGCCGTGGTGCTGATGGTCCGCGGCGGCAGCAACACGCCCGACAAGAAGGGGCCCACCGAGAGCGGCGGCACTCAGGGATCGTCTTCCCCGTCGCTGAGTATTCCGTCCGAGCTGCCCAGCGAGCTGCCTTCGTCGCTGCCCTCGGCCCTGCCTTCGTCCTTGCCCTCGGAGCTGCCGAGTGATCTGCGCAGCATCCTGCCGAGCGACCTGCAGTCGCTCCTCCCGACTTAGGGAACGGCGGGCTGCCGTAAGCCACTGAGGTGACGGGCACGCGCGTGTGGACGCCGTTTCGCGACTCACGCACGCGTGCCCGATGAGAAGGATCCCGAGGTCAGATCCCGTGCGGCAGCCGTACGTACGTGACCGTCGTCTCGATACCGCTGTCCACCAGTCGGCCCTGCGCGTCGAACGCGCCCGCCCCGTCGGTCATCCCGAAGTCGTTGTCGTTGATCAGCGCGAGTGTGTCGTGGTCCGCGCGCGCGATGCCCTCGATCTTCCCGGGTACCCCCGCGACCGTTCCCAGGTCCACGACCAGACGCTTGGCGAGCACCGGGACGCCGGAGGCGGCCGGATCGTCGAGCTGTTCCAGCGAGGGGGACGTCGTGTCGCTGTCCCAGGGACCACCGAGGATGTTCGCGCCAGGCGTGATCTCCACCACCTGCAACCGCGCCGCCTTGTCCGTGCGTTCCTCCACCAGCAGCCGATCGCGACCGACAGCCACCACGGAGGAGATCTTCAGCTCCGACGTGTCGTCCTCGCTGGGGTCGACCACGTTCACCGGGTCGAAGCGGTAGGCGTACTCGGCGGTGACGGCCCGCTTCTTCGGGGAGAAGCGCAGCAGCCGCGTCGTGCGCGAGACGTCCCCCGCGTCGCCGTTCGGCAGGGAGAGCGGGCTCTGCACGGCCATCACCAGGTCGCCGCCGGGGAGCTGCGCGAGCCCTTCGAAGCCGCGATTGATCTTCCGGTGCAGCAGGACGGCGGGCAGCGCCTCGACCACCGGATAGTCGGTGCCGGTCAGGTTCAGCCCCTTGGGCACATAGCGCGTGAGGACCTTCCCGCGCGCGGAGACATGGATCAACGAGGGACCGTACTCGTCGACGAGCCAGAAGCTGCCGTCCACGGAACGGACGATGCCTTCGGTGTCCACGCCGTTCGGGTTGTACGTGAGGGGGGTCTGCGCGTCATAGGAGTACGGTGCCTCGTCGCGCCCCGCCTGGTTGGGCAGCCCGGTGACGGGCTTCCCGGAGGACGTGGTGATCGGGAGCGCGTCCAGCACCTTCACAGTGTCACCGGACACCCTGATCTTCACGATCGCCGGGTCGAAGCCGGGCACCGGGAACGTGCGGCGCTTCTTGCCGTCCACCTTGATCTGCCCGTTGGGACCGCGGTCGGTGACCGTCCAGAACTCGCCCCGGCGCCCGGCCGGGTAGATGTCGCTGCCGATCCCACCGAGGTCCACGCCCCGGTCGTCGCCCACCGTGCCGGGCAACAGCGCGTTGCTGAACGTGCCCAGGGGGATGTCGCCGAGGGTCGCGGTGCGTGTGACCCTCGGCTGCGACGGGTAGCCCTGAGCGCTCGCGGTGCCGACCGCCACGAGGGCGGCCAGCAGCGCGAGCGGTACACCCGCGGCGACGGTTCGGTGGACGTGGCGCCGGCCGACGGCGTGCGGGGACATCGGGCCTCCTGAGGCACAAGTTCGTTGACAGCGGCCAGAGTTGGCCGCTGCGCCGAACGTCGTACGACTTCGAGGTGAACGTGGGGCGTCAACCACTCATCGGGTCGCCGCCCGGGTCTCCCTGCGCCATCGCGAAGGCGGTGGCCGGATCCCCTGTCGCCGGCCCCGCGGGCGTCCACCGACCCCGCTCCTTGCGGTACGGCCACCATCGGCCGTCACGCCCCAGGCGCAGCTGGGCAGGTGTGCCGACGGCGGTCCAACGGTTGCGGTTGGCACGCAGTCGCGGCCGCTCGTCCTCGTCCCAGGCCGCCTCCAGGGAGGCACGCGCGCGTGTGAGTGCCTCCGACTCGACGGCCCACTCGTCCTCCAGCACGGCCAGCGCGACCACGCCCCCGTGGTGCCAGGCGCGTACGGCGAGCGCCAGTTCCTGCCGGTCGCGCCCCGATCCGCCGGCCAGCCGCTCGACGATCGCACCTTCAGCGGCGGACGCGGCAAGCCGAACCGCGTCCTGCTCGACCGTCAACTCCGCCGCCGGTGCTTCCTGCCCGTGAGCCGGCCTGAGCGCCTCGGCGAGCAGCCGGTGCGCCTCGGCCGCGGTCGCGGCAGCGAGGAACTCCAGGGCGGGCGGGTCGACGCCGGGTGCGGGCGCGGCCTCGGTGTCCAGGGAGGGCGGCCGACCCGGCACCTCGGGCAGATCCGGAGAAGCGGGCAGGGACGGCAGGATGTCCCCGGCCGCGTACGCCTCGCCGGCGTCCACGCCCTGCTGAGCGGGTTCCGGAGCGTCCGCCCCATCCTTCGCGGTCGCGCTGCCGCGCGTCTGAAGCTCGTCCAGCAACCTGCGTTCGGCGCGGCCGCGCATCAGCAGCAGGGCGAACGGATCCTGGTCGAGCAGCCGCGCCATCTGATAGCAGAGCGCCGCGGTGTGCCCACAGTGATCCCAGGCCCCGCAGTCGCACTCGGCCTCCAAGTCGCCCAACCCCGGAAGCAGTTCGACTCCCGAGGCCGCCGCGTCCTCCACCAGATGTGGGGGCATCTCGCGGTCGAGCAGCGCCGCGACATGCCCGGCCCGTTCGACGGCCACGTCCAGGAATCGGTCCCACTGCTCCTCGGACAGTTCCTGAAGCAGCACGTCCGAGCGGTGTGCGGTGCCGTCCCGGTCCCGAACGACGGCGGTGATGCGCCCCGGCCGCACCGACACGGCTCCCACCGCATCCGCGCGCGCGAGTCTGCGGCCCGTCTTCACCTGCTCCGAGTCCAGCGCCGCATCCTCCAGAGCCTTCAACCAGGCCCGGCCCCACCACGTCTGAGCGAAGCCCCGCCCCTGTGCGGGCGGCAGCGCCGCGAACGTACGCTCCTCGTTCCCATCCGTCATCGTGCGTCCCCTCGCAGCTCCACCAGGTCGGCCAGTTCGGCGTTCGTCAGCTCCGTGAGCGCCGCCTCTCCGGCGCCGAGGACCGCGTCGGCCAACTGCTGCTTGCGCCGCAGCATCTCGGCGATGCGGTCCTCGATGGTCCCCTCGGCGATCAGTCGGTGCACCTGCACGGGCCGGGTCTGGCCGATGCGGTACGCGCGGTCCGTGGCCTGCGCCTCCACGGCCGGGTTCCACCAGCGGTCGTAGTGCACGACGTGCTCGGCCCGCGTCAGGTTCAGGCCCGTGCCGGCGGCCTTCAACGACAACAAGAAGACAGGGATTTCGCCCTCCTGGAAGCGCTCCACCATCGCGTCGCGTTCATGGACGGGCGTCCCGCCGTGCAGGAACTGCGTCGCGACGCCGCGCACCGCGAGATGGCGCTCGATGAGGCGCGCCATCCGCACGTACTGCGTGAAGACCAGAACGCTCGCTCCCTCGGAGAGGATGGTGTCGAGAAGTTCGTCCAGCAGCTCCAGCTTCCCGGACCTGCCCGGGATCTTCGGCCGGTCCTCCTTGAGGAACTGCGCCGGGTGGTTGCAGATCTGCTTCAGCCCGGTGAGCAGCTTCACGATCAGACCGCGCCGCGCCATGCTGTCAGCGCCCGAGATCTCCGCGAGGGTCTCACGCACCACCGCCTCGTACAGACCCGCCTGCTCCTTGGTGAGCGAGACGGCACGGTCGGTCTCGGTCTTCGGCGGCAGCTCGGGTGCGATACCGGGGTCCGACTTGCGCCGCCGCAGCAGGAACGGCCGGACCAACTGGGTGAGCCGCTCGGCCGCCGCGGGATCCTGAGCGCCTTCGACGGCCTGCGCATAACGCGTCCGGAAGGAGCCGAGACTCCCGAGCAGGCCCGGCGTCGTCCAGTCGAGGATCGCCCACAGCTCCGAGAGATTGTTCTCCACCGGCGTGCCGGTGAGCGCCACGCGCGCGCGTGCGCCGACGGTGCGCAGCGCCCGCGCCGTCGCCGAGTAGGGGTTCTTCACGTGCTGTGCCTCGTCCGCGACGACCATGCCCCACGGCACCTCGGCCAGTTGCGGCGCGTCGAGCCGCATCGTGCCGTACGTGGTGAGTACGAACTCCCCGTCCGCCAGGCTTTCCAGACTGCGCCGCGAGCCGTGGAATCGGCGAACCGGCGTGCCGGGCGCGAACTTCTCGATCTCGCGCTGCCAGTTGCCCATCAAGGAGGCCGGACAGACCACGAGGGTGGGGCCCGCCGCCGACGTGTCGGTCTGCCGGTGCAGATGCAGGGCGATCAGCGTGATCGTCTTGCCCAGGCCCATGTCGTCGGCCAGACAGCCGCCCAGTCCCAAGGAGGTCATCCGGGCGAGCCAGTTGAGGCCCCGCACCTGGTAGTCCCGCAGCGTCGCGGTGAGCGCGGCGGGCTGCCCGACCGGCTCCTGCCCCTCCGGGTCCGAGAGCCGCTCCCGCAGCGTCGCCAGCCACCCCGTGGGCCGTACGTCGACCCTGCGGCCGTCGACCTCCGTGGAGCCCGTCAGAGCGGCGCTCAGCGCTTCGACGGGCGTGACCTTGCGGTCCTGTTGCGCCCGGGCACGGCGCACTTCCTGCGGGTCCACGAGGACCCACTGGTCGCGCAGCCGCACCATGGGGCGGTTCGCCTCGGCGAGATGGTCCAGCTCCTGCCGTGTGAGTTGCTGATCGCCCAGCGCGAACCACCAGTTGAAGGCCAGCAGCGCGTCCGCGGACAGGAAGGAGGGCGCGGCCGACGCGACCTTGTCCGGACTCCGCTCGTCGTCCGGCGGGCCGATGACGGCGCGCGCGGTCAACTTGCGCGCCAGCTCCTTGGGCCAGTGCACGTCGACACCGGCGGACGCCAGCATGCGGGCGCCCTCACCGAGGAGTTCGGTGACCTCCTCGTCGGCGAGTTCGACGGCGTCCGGCACCGTCGCCGAGAGCAACGGGGTGAGCGGGGGCCAGGCGCGAGCCGCACGGCGCAGGGCGAGCAGGACGTCCACCCGCGCGCGCGGGCCGAAGGCCGCCGATCCGGCCCAGACGGCGGAGGCGTCCGCGACAAGACCCGGGTCGTTCACGCTGTGCACCTGCAGCACCCCGCGGAACGGGAGCCGCGTCTCGTCCGCCCCGGCCGACGCCAACCCAGGGACCTCGACGCGCAGCGAGACGCGCACGCCCGCGTCGTGCCCCGCGGCCACGTCGGCGGCCCAGGCGCGCTGTTCCGGCACATGCTGCGGCTCCGGCGCCGCGAAGGCCGCGCCTCCCGCGGCCGACGACGCGGCGGGGGAGCGGGGCAGCGCGTCGGCGACCGCGTCGAGGAAGGCCCCCAGCAACCGCTCCGGGTCGGGCAGCCGCACCGGCTCACGGCCGTCCACCGGTACGGCGTGCGCTTCGGGCGGCATCGCCGCGGCGAGTTCGCGTACGCGCTCCAGGTCGTCGGCCCGCAGCGGACCGGCACGCCACGCGTCGTGGTCGCTCGCCGTCAGCCCCGGCAGCAGCAGCCCCCGCGCGGCGAGTTGGAGGGCGAGCAGGGCGGCCGCGCCCCAGAACGTGGTCGCCCGGTGTGCGTGCGCGGTGGCACGCGCGCGCGTGAGGACCGGCAGCGCGGCGCGCACCGGGAGCAGGACGGCGGGCACGGTCACGAGTTCGACACCGTCGTCTCCGGGCAGTGCGACGGTCAGGTCGTCGAAGGCGCCGGAGGCCACCACTGGTGGGACGTCAGCGTCGGGCCGCCAGAAAGCGACGCTTCCGGTACGGGACGGATCGGCGGGCATGAACACGGCACAACATGGGGCCAGTTCGGAGATCTCGGCGGGCGTTGCCGCAGGAATTCTCTGCACAGCGATGACGCATTCCTCAAATTTGACTACTGACTCGGAGCCGCCGAGGGTACAGCACTGCGTACACCGGGCGGGGATGCCCGGGCCGTGAGGTGGCTCTCCCCGGGGTGGGGGTGTACGTAACCCCCCTCGAAGGACGGGGAAAGCCTCAGTGCGGACACGGGTGGTGGCGTCATGGTCGCCGAGGGTCACTGATTCGTACGTTTCATCAGGTCAGCCCCTTCCCTGAGAAACCGGAGACCCGTCATGCCCCAGACCGCCACAGCCGTAGTGGAAGGCCCTCCAGGGGGCGGCGTCGGGCAGAGTCCCGGGAGTGATTTCGCGCCCCTCCTGCGCACCGTCAGGGCTCGAGGTCTCCTGGACCGGCGCCATGGCTGGTACGCATGCGCGATCACCGTGAACACGCTGGCGCTGGCCGCGGTCGTGACGGGTGTCGCCTTGATCGGCAACTCCTGGTGGGTGCTCGTCCTCGCACCGCTGCTCGCCGTGTTCTCGGCCCGCACGGCCTTCATAGGCCACGACGCGGGCCACACACAGATCACCGGCAACAAGGGGATCGGCCGTGCGATCGGCCTGGTCCACGGCAACCTGCTCCTCGGACTGAGCTATTCCTGGTGGAACCACAAGCACAACCGCCACCACGCCAACCCGAACCACATCGACAAGGATCCCGACGTCGTCGCCGACGTCCTGGTTTTCACGGGTGAGCAGGCCGAGGTCAGAGTCGGCTTCCGGCGCTGGCTCACCCGCAACCAGGCCTGGCTCTTCTTCCCGCTCACTCTCCTGGAAGGCGTCGCCCTGAAGGTCCACGGTTTCCAGGACCTGCGCAGGCAGCCGCCGCGCGAGCGGGTGGTGGAGGCACTGCTGCTGGTGACCCACGTCGTGGCGTACGCGACCTTGCTGCTCACCTCCATGTCCATCGGCAAGGCCCTGGCCTTCGCTGCGCTGCACCAGGCGCTGTTCGGCCTGCACCTGGGCATGGCCTTCGCGCCCAACCACAAGGGCATGGAGATGCCCGACCCGGACAGCGAGCGCTGGGGCCATCTGCGCCGCCAGGTGCTCACCTCCCGCAATGTCCGCGGCGCCGCCCTGACCGACTGGTTCCTCGGTGGCCTCAACTACCAGATCGAGCACCACTTGTTCCCCAGCATGCCTCGACCCCACCTGCGGCTCGCCCAGCCGCTGGTGCGCGCACACTGTCGGGAATTGGGTATCCCCTACGCGGAAACCGGGCTCGTCGACTCCTATCGGCAGGCCCTGCGTCACATGCACGAGGTCGGCGAACCCCTCAGGACCGAGCAGCCGCGGAAGGTCTCAGGGGGCGAGTGAGCGCGGAGGGTCTCAGGGGTGAGTCAGGGGAGCGCCTCAGGGATGTCTCAGGGTCGCGCACTGGAACTGTGAGAGGCGTGGACCCGTTTTCAGGACAGAGAGCGGCAGCAGCCGCGAAGGAGGCGACACATGTCGAAGAACGCGAAGATCGCCGCAGGAGGTGTGGCGGTCGGCCTCATCCTGCTGATCTGGTTGCCCTGGTGGGCCGCCTTCCTGATCGTGGTGGGAGTTCCGGCGGCCGCGTACCTGACGCTGGATCCCTCGCAGCGCCGCAGGCTGCGCCGCGTCACCCGCAAGGAACTCGGCCGCTGAGGCGCTGCCGATCGGCAGCGCCTCCCAGCGCGCGGGAGGCGGC